>DVKZ01000042.1 GCA_018715775.1 Candidatus Fimousia stercorigallinarum
TTAGAACTTTTACTTTTACTTTATCACCAATATTTACAACATCCTCTACTCGAGCAACTCTTTCTTTTGAAAGCTTGGAAATATGAATCATACCGTCTTTATTCGCTGAGAGCTGTACAAAAGCACCAAAATTCGTAATACGGACAACGGTACCTTCATAATCCTTTCCAACTTCTAACGGTTCCACGATCATTCGGATCATCATAATTGCTTTATCGATCATATCAGCGTCAGAAGAAAGAATATCCACTCTTCCATCATCATTAATATCAATCTTAACACCGGTCTCTTCAATGATACCATTGATCGTTTTACCCTGCTTTCCGATGATCTCGCTGATCTTATCCGGATCCACCTGCATCTGACGGATCTTCGGTGCATACTTGCCTACTTCCGGTCTTGGTTTGGAAATAACCGGATTCATGACTTCATTCAGAATGTACATTCTTGCTTCTTTTGTTCTGGCAATCGCCTCTGTAATGATCTGGTTTGTCAGACCATGAATTTTAATATCCATCTGAATAGCTGTGATACCTTTTTCTGTACCGGCAACCTTAAAGTCCATATCTCCAAAGAAGTCTTCCAGTCCCTGGATATCTGTTAAAATAATATAATCATCATCGGTTTCCCCTGTTACTAATCCGACAGAAATTCCCGCAACAGGCGCTTTGATCGGAACACCTGCTGCCATTAATGATAACGAAGATGCACAGATGCTTCCCTGAGAGGTGGAACCATTCGACTCTAATACCTCTGATACCGTTCTGATCGCATATGGAAATTCTTCTTCTGACGGTAATACCGGAACCAATGCCCTCTCAGCCAATGCTCCATGTCCGATTTCACGACGTCCAGGGCCTCTGCTTGGACGAGTTTCCCCAACAGAATAGGATGGGAAATTATAATGATGCATATAGCGTTTTGTCTTTTCCTCAAAATCCAGTCCGTCCAATCTCTGAGCTTCTGACAGAGATCCGAGTGTTGTAAGTGTCAGGACTTGTGTCTGTCCACGCTTAAATAAACCGGAACCGTGCACTCTTGGAATCGTGTCGATTTCAGCGGATAATGGACGGATATCTTTTATGTCACGGCCATCCGGACGTTTATGATCTTTTAAAATCATCTTACGAACAGTTAATTTCTGGAATTTATAAACAGCTTCATCGATATGAGAGAGCCATTCTTCATTTTCCGCATAATGTTCTTCCAGCTGTTCTTTGATCGCACTGATATTGGCCTCTCTTGTCTGCTTATCATCGGTAAATACAGCTTCTTCCATTGCTTCCGGAGTAATAAACGCTACCATATCTTCATACATATCAGCTGGCACGTCAAAATGTTCGTATTCATGTTTTTCTTTTCCACATTCTGCAACAATCTGTTCCGTAAATGCAATGATTGTCTGATTTACCTCATGTGCTTTGAAAATTGCCTGAAGCATCACATCTTCCGGAACTTCATTTGCACCAGCTTCAATCATGATCACTTTTTCTTTTGTTGAAGCAACCGTTAATGCCAGATCAGAAATCTTTGCCTGTTCTGTCGTCGGATTCACGACAAATTCTCCATCAATCAGACCAATCTGTGTAGAAGCAGTTGGTCCGTCAAACGGAATATCTGAAATTGCAGTTGCCATTGCAGAACCGATCATCGCTGTCAGTTCCGGACTGCAGTCCGGATCTACGGATAGTACAAGGTTATCCAAAGTTACATCATTTCGATAATCTTTCGGGAACAGCGGTCTCATCGGACGGTCAATCACACGGTCTGTTAAAACAGCATTCTCACTTGCTTTGCCCTCTCTCTTTAAATATCCACCCGGAATTTTTCCAACTGCGTACATTTTTTCTTCATACTCTACGCTCAATGGGAAGAAATCAATCCCATCCCGAGGTTTGTCCGAAGCTGTTGCTGTCGATAAAACGACGGTCTCACCATAATGTAATAATACTGCTCCATTTGCCTGTGCAGCTACTCGACCAACTTCCGCAACAAGCGGACGGCCGGCTAAATCCATTGTAAATGTCTTTGTCATGTGACTATTCTCCTTTTGTTTGATCAATTTATGGAAGACGCCGAAACAACTGAAAAATACACTTGCCATAAATGTGCTTTTCAGCAGTCTCGGATAACGTCTTCCGGCAATCCATTTTATTATAGCATTCGCCTGCTAAAGATGCAAGCATGACATCAGAAACAAAAAAGAATATCCTACGAGAATCATATGGCAAATAGCATTGGATTCTGTAGGATATTCTCTTTTTTTCAAATACAGACTACTTACGAAGTCCTAATCTTTCAATTAATGTACGATATCTTTCAATATCAACTTTTCTAAGATAAGCTAATAATCCTCTTCTCTGACCTACCATTTTCAGAAGACCTCTTCTGGAATGATGATCTTTTGGATGAGTTTTGAAGTGATTCTGTAAGTCATTGATTCTTGCTGTTAATAAGGCGATCTGTACTTCCGGAGAACCTGTATCTCCTTCACTTCTTCCATATTCTGCAATAATTTGTGCTTTTTGTTCTGTTGTGATCATAATAAATTTCCTCCTGTATTTTTTAAACATAATCGCCTCCTACTAGGAACCGGTTGGAGTATCCTGATTCTTGGTAAGAGGTTCACACCTGACAAAGTATACCATAAGTAAAATCAGATGTAAAGTACTTCATAAATTTTATTTCCAAAAATAATTCTTTCGCTTATTCTCTGCATTTTTCTGCACATACGCGCATTGCTTCCATAATACTGGATCGAAATCCTGTTTTTTCTAATTCCATAACAGCTGCAATCGTGGTGCCCCCCGGAGAACATACCATATCTTTTAATTCACCCGGATGCTTTCCTGTTTCTAATACCATTTTTGCACTTCCAAGTACTGCTTGTGACGCAAATCGGTATGCCTGGGCTCTTTGCATTCCTTGCGCAACTGCTGCATCTGCCATCGCTTCAATCAACATATAAATATATGCCGGTGAACTTCCACTGACTGCAACAACTGCGTCCATCAGATGTTCCGGAATCAATTCTGTTTTACCGAATCCATCCAGGATTTTGCAAACTTCCTGAATCTCCTCTTCACTGACCGCTTCATTATAACATGCAGCTGTCATGCCTTCACAAACCATAGCCGGCGTGTTCGGCATTGTACGGACGATTCTCATTTCCTGACCAAATAAATAGCGAATCCGATCCATGTCAATTCCTGGAGCGATCGTTATGATAATCTGAGATTTTTTCACATCTTTTTTAATCTCTTTGATCACTTGTTCATAGAAGACCGGTTTCACTGCCAATACGATCATCTCCGCTTCCGAAGCAACGGCAAGGTTATCTAACGTCACATCAATTCCGCATTCTTCCTGAATGGCCTTTAGTTTTCCTTCGCTGCGGTTTGACGCAATGATTTCCTGCGGTTTTAAAATATTTCGTCTGACAATTCCTCCGATCATGGCCGAAGCCATATTCCCACAACCGATAAATCCTATCTTATACTTCATCTTACTCTCCTTTGCTATCGTTATCATCAACGAAGTTTCTGCAGCATCTGTTCAAAATACTCAGGTAAAGGGGAATCAAATTCCACATACTTGTTTGTTGTCGGATGAATAAAACCGAGCACTTTGGCATGCAGGCACTGTCCCTGAAGCTGAAATTTGTCTTTCTTCGGCCCATATACATCATCTCCGACAAGCGGATGATGTATGTGCGACATATGCACCCGAATCTGATGTGTCCTTCCTGTCTCTAGTGAACATTCTACATACGTATATTGATTTTGTAAACGTTCCAGCACTTTGTAATGCGTCACGGCTCGTTTTCCATTTTTATAATTTATGCTCATCTTTTTGCGGTCATTGGGGTTCCGTCCGATCGGTGCATCAACCGTACCCTCATCTTCTGCAATATTATCGTATACGATCGCATGATATTTTCTTGTGATCGAATGGACTTTCAGCTGGTCTGCAATACACTTGTGAGCATGATCATTTTTACAGACAACCAAAAGACCCGTTGTATCCTTATCAATACGATGAACAATCCCCGGCCGTAGTTCTCCATTAATACCAGAAAGTTCATTTTTACAGTAATACAGCAGACCGTTGACAAGCGTTCCCGTATAATGCCCCGGACACGGATGAACAACCATATCTTTCTGCTTATTGATAATAATAATGTCCTGATCCTCATACACAATATCCAGTGGAACAGGTTCTGCGATAATATCGATTTCTTTTGGTTCCGGAATTTCCAAAGAAAGCACGTCTTCCTCATTTAGTTTATAATTTGCTTTGATCTGTTTCCCATTTACCAATACATTACCATCTTTTATCAGTTTCTGCAAATAAGATCTGGAGTGTTCCGGATACTGTTCCGCAAGATAACGGTCAATTCTCGTTCCCTGTTTCATTGGTTCACCTCATCTTCTTTCTTGCAAGAAAATCAAAGTCTTCTTCTTTGTAAACGAATAGAATCAGGATCGCCAGCAAGATCACTCCAACGGTTACATAGCAATCCGCCACATTAAAAATAGGAAAATTAATCAGTTTAAAATATAAAAAGTCTACTACATACTGGCGGCTGATCCGGTCAATCATATTACCGACCGCTCCCGAAAACAGCAAGACCATCGTAAACCACAATGGTACATACTTTTTCTTTGCAGGAATCCTGATAAATGCATAAATCAGATAGATCAGAACAACTGCAGTACAAAGCAAAAGAAACATCTGTCTTCCCTGCAGCGCGCCAAATGCCGCACCGCGGTTTTCCAAATATCGCAGTTCAAAGATACCTCTGATCAACTCTACGGCATTTTGATTCTTTAAATGTAATACAGCCAACGCTTTTGTATAGTAATCCACCGCAAGCAGCAAACCAACTGCCACGATCGAATAAAGTATTTTTTTCACAATTCTTCTCCACTTATCTATTTAAATATATCGATACAAAAGTACAGAAAAACGCCCTTTTTTGGACTGTCCTCTCACTTCTGAAAATCGGATCTTTCCTTTTCCCCTGACGGAGATCGTATCGCCTTCCATAACCATTTTACTGGTGTTTTCCGTCAACCTGCTGTTTATAAACACACATTTGTTCTTAATAAATGATACACTCTCTTTTCTGGACATACTAAAACCAAGGCTGATGACCGCATCCAATCTGCAAGATGCAAGAAATCCTTCCACCGCTTTCAAATTTGGCTGAACGAAAAAAGAAGACGGACTGACAATTTCAGCCCGGACCGATGTATGCCGGATCTTTGTGATGTTCTCACATAAAAACGATGTCATATTTTTCAGACAGAACACATAAGCTCCGTGCTCTTCTACGAGAATATCTCCAATACATTCTCTTTCGATCCCAAGATTTAAAATCGCCCCAAGATAGTCTCTGTGACTTAATTTTTCACTAAATTTGACCGCTAAAGGCTCGATCCGCAAACAGCAAAACACCGGATCCATTCCATAACCAAACTGTTCTTCGGATCCAAAAATGAGGATTTTCCTCTCTGCATCCGGATATCCGCCGTCAAATCGACTGTCAATATAGGAAACTTCCCGCTCTATTTCAAAAAATAAACTCTGCTCGGCAAGATTTAGAAACGGAGTGCTGCAGTAAACCGACTGCTGATAGGCTTTATCCGCCAGTTCTTTCATTCTTTTTTTTAATAATTCTTCTTCATTCATTTCAAAACAATAGAGAACACATGATGCGTTCTCTACTCCTGTCTTTTATTTTTAAATTGTAGGAGAAACAATGCTCTCATTCATGATCTCATCCCGTAAATCACCGCTTACCTCAATATCATCCGGAGCGGCAATGAAGATGTTGCGGGAAATCGCCTGTAATGTCCCATCAACTGCGTAGCAGGCTCCGCCGACAAAATCGATCGTGCGCTGAGCTTCAGGATTGACAATGTCTTCCATATTGATCACAACCGTCTTTCCCTGGCGCAGTAAATCCGCCACAAGCTTTGCTTCCGAAAAATCACGTGGTTTGATCACATTCACTTCTCCTCCACGGCTGCTCATGGAAACTACTTTGCTGTTTACGCTGCGATTATATGTACGTTTAGGCTTTTCCTGAACAACAGAATCTTCTTCCTCTTCTTCATACTTTTCTTTTTTATTAAATATGGAAAATGTATGAGTACTTCTTCTATCGTCGTCGTCATCATCGACTTCTTCGTAATCATCTTCGTATTCTTCGTATTCGTCATCGCCCAGTTTCATGAATCCCAGCAACTTATCAACAGTACCCTTCATATCTACCTCCATGAACTATATATTATAATTTCTGGCGCCAAAAATTCCGGTTCCTACCCGAACCATTGTTGCACCTTCTTCAACTGCAACTTCATAATCATTGGTCATTCCCATTGACAAAATTGTCATATCTACATTATCGAAGTTTTTTGCTCCAATGTCAACAAATAATTGTTTTAACATCCGGAAATATTGTCTGTTATCTTCCGGATCGTCAACAAACGGAGCAATTGTCATAAGCCCTTTGATCTTAATGTTCGGCAGTTTCGCTGCCTCGGAAATAAGTGCCATTACCTCTTCGGTTTCCAGTCCGAATTTTGTCTCTTCCTGCGCAACATTAACCTGGATCAGTATCGGAACGGTTACCTTCTTTTTTAATGCCTCTTTGCTAATCTGTTTTGCCAGTTTAAGAGAGTCTACGGAATGAATCAATTCCACTTTATCTACGATATATTTTACCTTATTTGTTTGAAGATGTCCAATCAGATGCCAGCGCACCGGTTTTTCAATCTCTTCGTATTTTGCACAGAGTTCCTGTACTTTATTTTCCCCAAAATCCATAACCCCATACTGCTGCAGTTCAACGATATCACTCAGCGGCTTTGTTTTGCTGACTGCAATGATCGTTACCTCATCTGCGCTGCGTCCTGCACGTTCACAGGCATCTTTCACTTTTTTTGCTACTGCATCATAATTTTCTTTTAGCATATCAATCACCTATCCTTAATAAACAACTTCATTTTCATTAATCTCCGAACTGTCATAGACAATATGGTCATACAGAGAGACTCCCTGCACAGTATCCGAAGCAATCAGAACGAATTCATCATCCGAACGCAGTTCTTCAATCGCGCGAAATTTTGCATATCCCTGATTGATAGAATAAACACCTTTTTGCTTCACCGTATCTTTCAGATAAAACTGTTCGGCGTCAGATTCACTATCCGTAAAGAGCACTGTATTCTTGTCCACATCAGCCGCAGACAAATAAAAATATTCATCTTTGTCTTTTTCAAATTTATAAATTGTATAATTTTTAATTGAAGCAGTATCTTCATTGTCGGATTTTGCAAGTACAGAATTTGCTGTCGTATTTCCACCCTTTGTCAAATAAGCGACCGGAACCTGATAAAAATCCTTTTCGACCACTGCCGATTTTGGGATCTTATATCCACTGTCAGAATCAAGTGAGATTTCCAGATCCAGATATCGATCATTCATATAACGGATCATATACTGCGATAAACTTAAATATCCAAAATACTGATCATCTTTTTCTTTTAATTCAATATCCGCTGAAGCCGATACATCATCCTGAAGAAAATTGACTGTTACAGAAGTGCGGTCTTTTAATTCATTATATTCTTCTTCATCCAGAAGAATTACAATCTGCCAATTTTCGCTATTGACAATTCGATAAACGATATCTCCGGATTCAATCTCGTCATTTGATGAAAGATGATAATTTTCATACTTATTCTGTTCGAAATCACCAACCGAAACTTTTGCTGCGTTTGTTATATTAAAATTATCATAGGAAAGTGACAGAATGCCGCTGTAACCGCTTTTCTGAATCTGATAAGCATCTTCGCCGTATTTCTCCTGGATCTTTTTTAACGTCTGTTCGATATACTGACCATTGCTGCTCAAAACAGCATTATCCAGCTTCTGTTTTAAATTATAGACGTCTTCGAAATCCGAATAAGAATACTCCTCATGAAAGTCACTGATCGTATCTTTCAAACTGGATATCACTTTTCCGGATGCACTTTTATCCTCCGTAATCTCTTCTGCTATGTAATCTTTAATCTTTCCCGTTGTATCCAGGGAATACAAAACCTCACCTTTATAGACTTTCGAAAGGTCCGGTATATAATAATTAATATACCCTCCTGATTTACTTTTTACCACTTTTTCGTCCCGAACAGCAATCCCTGTCGTAGAAATTTTTTCCGTCATGACACCTGCCTGTACCTCGTATACCGTCAGCTTTGTCTTAAAAATAAACGTCAGGACATGTACGATCATATAGATCAGCAGTACAAGGAAAATCACGAGACTCAGGCTTAAATGTATTCTGCCTTTTTTCATTCCAACAACTCCTCATCTAATGCCGCTCCATTTAGATAATGGAACTTGCACCCCTGAATATAATGCTTCTCTTTCATCAACTGTTCAAACTCATCTCGTAATTTCCACCAACTCGTTCCCCAGTTAGAGAATCCGGCGTACTCTTTCGGAACGCGGCTGAACAGCCTCTCCACTATAATATCCGGCGACAAGTAAGCAAGAAACTCGCAGAGCCGCTCCAGATATTCTTCTTTGGAACATAACGTAATTGTACCATTTCTATATTCTGTATACAACCGTGAATTTTTCGGCAGATATAGAGAATGTAATTTCACAATATCAATTTCAAGTGCCGACAAAAACTTCGCTCCTTCCACCGCATCCTCCATCGTATCTCCCGGGAGATTTAAGATCATATGTGTGCAGATTGTAAATCCATATTCCTGGATCCACCGGACAGACTGAATAAACTCCCCAAGCCCATGTCCACGGTTGATCTTCTTTAACGTATGATAATTCACAGTCTGTAGTCCGAGCTCAAAATTGATTTCAATCTGATACTTTTTCCGGACTTCTGACAGAAAATCCAGATATTCTTTTTTTATACAGTCAGGTCTTGTAGAGATCGATATTTCAACAATATCACTGACATTGGCCGCTTCCAGGATATAGGATTGAAAACGTTCTAAGCTCATATAAGTATTGGTATAATTCTGAAAATACGCGATAAACTTTTGGGCTTTATAGCGCGCAGCGATTTTGTCTTTTGTCTTTTCTAACTGTTCAGCAACCGATATCTGGGACGACATTGCCTCAAATCCGGTCCCAACATCTGCACAAAAAGTACAGCCGCCCTTTCCATGCGATCGATTCGGACAGCTGATCGATAAATTCACCGGTAATTTATATACCTTCTCTCCATATTTTGTTTTTAAATAGTCTGAATAAATCCGATACATTTGATTCTCCTGTTCATTCCTGTAAAAGAGAAGAAACCTGCCACGCTTGTTGTGACAGGTTCCGGATACGTTCTTATAAAGCTACTGTAACAAGACCTTGAATGCTTTCAGGCATATCTTCTTTATTGCGAGATGCGCTGATCACAAAATCAACGTCAAACTTTTCGGACATATCTTTGATCTTTTCAACCGTTGATTCAACAGCCTGATCATCTGATTCATCAATGTTCGAGATTGTCAAAAAGCTTTCAAGGTAAATTGTTTCAATATCATAATTTTGTGATAAGATTCCTGCTAAAAATCCAAGAAACATATCTGCGTTTGCAATTCCGTATTCCGGTGAAACGATAAAACGGATCCGGTTACTTAATTCATACATATGCTTGTTGCTCTTATCAATATATACGATATCGCCTTTTGCAACTTTTACCGCGTCATTGACTTTTTCAATCAAGACTTTTGTTTTTCCTCTTCCTTTTACTCCTGAAATAATTTCGACCATCCTTATCTCCTCCTTAGAAAGAACATTTATTATATACATTGTATAATATATACTACAAAATAACAACCTTTATTTATGAGTTTTTTCCAACAAATCTGTCATTGTATTGTATAAAATGTCTTTTGTTGCCCCATGAAAAACGAGTGAAATATACTGTTCTCCCTCGCTGTTTTCAGTCAAGATCACGAGGCAGGAGCCTGCCTGACTGGTCGTTCCCGTTTTCCCGCCAATCATATATATGTCATTTGGCAGTGCATAATTGCCGGTAATATAAAGATTCGATGTTTCCATCGGAATATTATAAGGAACACCGGAAGCCGTTTCATATTCCAGTGTATAATTTGCTTTTTTTACAATATTTAAAAAAGCATCATACTTGATCGCTTCTTTAAATATCAGATACATATCATAAGCTGTTACATAGTGGTTTTTATTATGCAGTCCGTTTGTCGTAACAAAATTACAATGGGTTGCACCTAATTCCTTTGCGCGTTGATTCATCATTTTGGCAAATGCACTTGTCGAACCGGCAATATGCTCAGCCAAAGCTACGGCCGCATCATTTGCTGATTCCACGAGCAAAGCATTTAACAGCCCTTCTACTTTCACTTTATCACCTTTTTTAAATCCGACTGCCACAACTCCGGATTCATCAAATGTAATATCGTTTTTAATGACGACTTCTTCTGTCATCTGACACTGTTCCAGCGTGATCAACGCCGTCAGTACTTTTGTCGTACTGGCCGGATATACTCTATCAAATGCATGATAAGATGCCAGCACTTCGTTATCAGACGCATCAATCAGCAGCGCGCTGTCTACATCTGCCTCATAAGTGTCATCAGCATCCGAAGATAATATCGCCGCATGCTCTCCAAGACCGTCCAAGGAAGTTCCATAATAACGATCCAGCATTTTTTCTTCGGACGATTCAAAATGACTGTTATAGGATTCCGCAGCCGAAACCGGAACCGGAACCGAATAAAAAAACACCAGGACAGCTAATAAACATGCTGTAATTCTTTTTATCATTTGTACATTTCTCTCCAATCCAGGTCTCCACGATCCAATGCCATGACCATTAATTCTGCAGAAGCAAGATTCGTCGCAAATGGAATATTATATTTATCACATAATGCAAGAATATTGTATACATTTGCTTCTTTACGCGTTTTTGCTTCCGGATCACGAAGAAAGATCACCATATCGATTTCGTTATGCTCAATCTGCGCTCCCAGCTGCTGTGTACCGCCCAGAGGACCGGACAAATATTTATGAATATTCAAATTTGTAACCTCTTCAACAAGATAACCTGTTGTTTCTGTAGCAAATAATTCATGTTTGCTTAAAATCCCCCGATATGCAATACACAAATTCTGCATCAGCCTTTTTTTTGCGTCATGAGCAACTAAACCTATATTCATTGCTTCATCCCCCTTTTCAGTATTTTTTACTCTGCAGAGAAATATTTAAGACCATACCCATGCCGATCATAATGCTCAGCACGGAACTTAATCCATAACTGATCAATGGTAATGGAAGCCCCGTATTCGGCAGAGTTCCTGTAGCTACACCAATATTAATAAATGACTGAAATGCGATCAGAGCTGCAACGCCTGACGCGATCAGCTTTCCACTTGTATCGTTTGCTTTTTTGGCTACCAAAAGGCACTGTACTGCCAATGACGCCAGCAGTGCGATTAAAATAACACTGCCGATAAATCCAAATTCTTCCCCGACAACAGAAAAAATAAAGTCTGTCTGCTGTTCAGAAACCAGCCCGGTATCCCGGACAGTAACTGTCACATCGGAAATTGTGTTGGAATTAAGCCCCTTGCCAACCAGCTGGCCGGATCCGATCGCCATGATCGAATTGTTTGTCTGATATGCCGTTGTAGAAGCATATTTTGCAGGATTCAGGAAAGACATAATCCTTGTAACCTGATAATCTTGAAGCAGGATCTGCCCGGGTGTCTGTATATACCATACAAACAATGCAAAAACCGGAACCGAAATTGAAATGACCCATCCAATGAAACGCACACTCAATCCTCCGATAAAGATGACCGCACATAAAATCAACACAATATCAATGGTCGTCGACAGATCCGGTTCTACAAATACAAGTCCAGCCGGGACAAGACAAATCGCCGCAAACTTCATCAGGGTTTTCCAATGATTCAATTGATCTTCATTCTTTGTAATAAATGCAGCCGCCGATACGATCAATGCGATCTTGCATGTTTCAGACGGCTGAAATGTAAAGCCGGCAAATTCGATCCATCGTTGCGCACCGCCAACCGTTTTTCCTGCCACTAAAACGATCAACAACAAAATAATATTTACAATATAAATAATCTTGGTATTATTTACGATCAGGCTGTAATCAAATACCGATAAAAACAACATGACCACCGAACACAGAACCACGCCGATAAGCTGTTTCATTGTATATTCCGGGTTTGCACTATTTATAAATAAAATACCAAGTGCACTTAAAATCCAGACATTCAGCAGCAATTTTAAATTGTAGTTTTTAAAATCATACTGTCTAAGCATATTATCATTCCTATTTCTTTAAATCTCTGATCGGAATGTTTGCATACAGAGCCGGAACTTTTTTTCCGCTGTCGTCCGTCTCTGTCTGTGTGATCTGAATATCGAGCCCTTCTGCATCGATTTCCATATACTTTGAAATTACCTGAATAATATCATTTTTGATCTGTTCCATGAGTTCCGGTGAACAACTGGAACGATCCGATACAAGGAGTAATTTCAAACGATCCTTCGCAACATCGCCAGAGTTTTTTTTGCGAAAAAAGTTATCAAAAAATCCCATGTTAATCCCCTTTCAAATCTTTATCCCCTGATCGCTTTCATTAAGCGAGCAAAAAATCCATCTGCCTCAAATTCCACAAACGGAATATTCTCCCCAATAATTCTTTTGCAGATGTTCATAAATGCAGTTCCGGATTGACAATCTGTCCCAACTAACGGTTCTCCCTGGTTTGTTGCGATAACAATATTTTCATCATCCGGTACAATGCCTAACAGATCGATTGCCAGAATATCAACAACATCTTCCTTTGACATCATATCACCGCGTTTTACCATATCCATACGAATTCTGTTAATGATCAGATCCATTTTTGCAATCTCATTCGCTTCCAGAAGACCGATAATACGGTCTGCATCTCTGATCGCGGATACTTCCGGAGTCGTTACAATGATCGCCCGGTCAGCACCGGCAATCGCATTTTTAAATCCCTGTTCAATTCCTGCAGGACAATCCAGGATTATGTAATCAAATTCTTCTCTTAATTCTTCCGTTAATTTCTTCATCTGTTCTGGAGATACGCTTGTCTTATCTCTCGTCTGAGCGGATGGAAGTAAAAATAGATTCGGATATTTTTTATCTTTGATCAATGCCTGTTTGATTCTGCAGTTTCCTTCGACAACATCAACAAGATTATATACAATTCTGTTTTCCAACCCCATAACGACATCAAGATTTCTTAATCCGATATCCGTATCAATTAAAACGACATTATACCCCATTTTTGCCAAACCTGTTCCGACATTGGCAGTTGTTGTTGTTTTCCCCACACCGCCTTTTCCTGATGTAATTACAATCACTTCACTCATTTTTTCTTCCTCCCTTTATTTATATCATCAGTTCATGAATGAGAGACTTGGAGATTGGCTCCACATATATCGTTCCATCTTCGACAAATGCCATCTGTGGTTCGGTAATCTCCGCCTTTTTTTTCTTTTTCTTAAGAAACTTTTTCTTCCTTTCTTCATCAGAATTTCTGGCAATCTGATTGCCGATTCTGATCTGCATCGGCTGCATTTCAAGTGCAACAACAAACGCGCGGTCATTCCCTTCTGTACCTGCATATACATACCCCTTTAATGCTCCGAGAATGACAACATTCCCAGCTCCCTCAGCCGCTCCTA
>DVKZ01000043.1 GCA_018715775.1 Candidatus Fimousia stercorigallinarum
AGTGCAATACCATATTCATTGGATGTCTTTTATGTAATGCAGTGCCAAATTGGAAATAACACAATCCCATGTGTTTTCAGGGTATTCATATTCTTCTATTCCACAAACACGATACTCGATTTGCTTTCCTGTGTTATGAGTTTTTGCCACTTCAAGCATTTTTCGGCTCAAATCAAGTCCCAACACACGCGCTGCACCCTGTTCCGCCGCAAATTTACAGTGCCATCCGTAACCGCACCCTAAATCAAGGACACATTTCCCTTCAAGAGGCGGGAACAGTGGTCTTAGCTGATGCCATTCTCCGGCAGAGCTTAGACCGTCTCTGCTGCGCGGCATTTTTGCGTATTCCCTGAAAAATATTTCATTATCGTATTCGTTATTCATCGCTGATCTCCTAAAGTTCAATTTGTCAA
This sequence comes from Candidatus Fimousia stercorigallinarum, assembly GCA_018715775.1. Taxonomy (GTDB): domain Bacteria; phylum Bacillota; class Clostridia; order Lachnospirales; family Lachnospiraceae; genus Fimousia; species Fimousia stercorigallinarum. The sequence continues at coordinate 414 of DVKZ01000043.1, forward strand.
ATTAAACAAAGCCTACCCATATCCCGACTATTATAAGTAATATGCCAAGTATCCTTCCCACAATTCTTGACTTCTGATATCCTAAAAGAGCAACTGTTTCAGGCGTAGCAAATGGCAGTACAACCGTAACTATACCCATTATTATAATTCCGCTTCCAATAATAGAGTCACTGTTTGATAAAACTCCATACAGCATAACAAGAAATCCAATAATCATTCCGATAAGAAAATATTTGATTTTATCTTCTGCGTTTTCCATATTTTTTGTATAGCTGTTTTCACATTTTGGGCAGCAGAACTCAAAACTGCCGCTTATTTTTCTGCCGCAATATCTGCATTTTTTCATTTTGCTTCTCCTGCATCATATTTTCCTTACCGGATGGCGGATCACCGTCCTCCGCTTTTCCTGCGGGACACGCCTGGCATCTGAAAGATAGATTTCATGATGCATCCGGCCGTTGGAAAAATCATTTGCATATCCATTTTCTCTGAGAAAAGCATCCATCAAAGCAATTGTCCGGGGTTCCTCGTCAAAACCACCCATATGCATACACTGGACGCACAGACCTTCTTCGATGGTCAGGAACTCCGCTTTTGAAAAGTCCTGTTTCTTTTTTTCCTCAGCTTCCCGAATCGCCCAGTCGAAATCTGTTTTCTTCACAAAATCCGGAAGACGGATCACAGAAATCCACTGAAATTCTTCTTTTTTTCCATAGTCGATCCCGAGAGTATCTTCCTGCCACCAGAATCCTTCCAGAGGAGGCACCACATAATCAAAATATCCCTGGATTTCGTGACTGCTTTTCTTACTCATCTTAATGGTAAACGCGATTCCATACAAAAGCCCGATCGATTCCTTATATGCCCCGCCTTCTTCATTGGGATTCCCTTTCCCGCGGACTGCAATATAATTCATCTTTGGAATCTCCACAAGCTGCGGTTTTTTACCCGGAAGATAAAATTCTTTGTATTCTTTTTTATAATCAAATGTCATTTGTCGTTCTCCTCCTTTTTCTGGGTTTCTTTGCCTTTGGTTCCGGGAGTTCCGGGTACATTTCTCTAACCATCTCACACAGTTTCCCGCTATCTTCCAAAATCGTACAGGGAAGCAGCGCCGCCGGTGTATCCGCCCATACCTCTTCCCGGCAATCCGGCATAAATCGTCTGGACGCAGCTGTGTCTTTTACAGCGAATCCATCACCATATATCCCGCCGATCAGCTTTTCGCGATAATAAAACAGCCAGCCGCCCATCATGGGAATGTATCGGATCTCTCCCAACGGAGCCAGCTGTTCTGCCACATAAAGCGCCAGTTCCTTTTGTGCCATAATCTTTCTCCTATATTCTACCTGTTTAACCTCTGTCCTCTTTTCGGTAAATGGATACAATACTTTCCGCCGTTTTCAGAAGTTTTTCCCTTACTTCAGCCGGCTCCAGCACCTTGGCCTTTTCCCCGAAAGTCAGCAGCCATCCCATCAGAGAACTTTCATCGGTATCATCCATCTCAAACAGCAGTCGTCCATCTTTCTGCTCTTTGAAACAGTGAGGACCAAACTCTTCCACCAGCCGCCATTTTGCATCCCGTTCAAAGAGAACCTTTACCCGGATATTCGCCGGAAAAATTCTCTCATTGGAAAGATCAGGCATGGGGACTTGTCTTGAGACAAATTTTTCCTCCGTCTTTTTCAGATCCTCCATCCGGTTCAGTTTGAACATACGGAAATCCTCTCTTTTCCGACACCATCCCCAGACATACCAGCTGGACCATTTAAAAATCAAATAATAAGGTTCTGCTATTCGGACGCTTTCACCACCGGGAGCAAAATAGTGAAAAGCAATCTGCCTGCGTTCTTCAATGGCGTCCTGAATCAGAGAAATTTTCGGTGCAAGGGACTCCTTATACCAAGATGATAGATCGATCAGCATAGAATCCCTGCCGCTGACAAAATCCGATGCCCCAGCCTGCAGCTTTTCCATCAGCTGCATATAGTAACTGCTCCCACTGACACTGTCCAGACTCCGCAGTCCCGCCAGAATCATCTGCATGTCCCTGGAAGTCAGAAGGGTTCTGTCTATCCGATACCCTTCCATGATGCGGATGCCTCCTCCAGCTCCCTGTTCCGTGCAGACAGGAATCCCTGCTTTGCACAATGTCTCTATATCCCGGTTTATCGTTCTTCTGGAAACCTCAAACTTCTCTGCCAGTTCCGGCGCTGTACACTTCTCCTTCTGCAAAAGAATGGATAAAATACCGATCAGCCTGTCTATCTTCATTTGCTCCACCTGCCTATATCATAACAGTTCAAACACGACAACTGTATGTCATGTACATTTTAACATTATCAGAAAAACAAAAAAAGGCCTGCGTGCATCTTATCCTTAAGACAGCGGCAAGCCTTATTGTATATTCAACGCAAAATCCCCTGTGGCAGTCGGCATAAGCCCCTCCCCACATTAATTGAGAGTATGGTGTTGTTGCGAAACAGGAAACTCTAAAAACATTTTTCAAATAGGACAAATTTCTGACAGTCTCAACTTTACATATTCCGTCCAGTCCAGATTAATATCCATCAGTGTTCTATTCCTTCTTTCATGTTTCTCCATTCTTCTTTCGTCTGGCAGGAAATGTGTTCCGTCCGTAAAACGCCCTCTATCGCGCAGGGAACATTTTCACTTGTATGGTGATAATGAAAACCGCATTTTTCCTGAACTCGTTTTGATTTTTGGTTTCCATCAAAATATCCGCACCATATTTTAGACAGATTCAGATCTTCAAATCCATGCCTCAAAGTTTCCCGAACAGCTTCTGGAATCAAGCCTCTTCCCCAATAGGGAACACCGATCCAGTATCCAATCTCACCTTCTGTCTTCGGAAGTCCAATATTACTGGTTTCACCGATCATCAGCCCTATACTTCCAACCGGATGACCGTTTTCTTTCAAAACCACCGCATAAGTCTCAGGTGCGGAAAGAACTTCCCGGATTATTTCCCGGCTGTTTTCCACACTTGTATGAACAGACCATCCAGCTATAGGCCCCACATCAGGATGACTTGCATATCGGTATAAATCCTCTGCGTCTCTCTCATCCCATGGACGGAGAAGCAGTCTCTCTGTTTCCAAAATCATATCTTTGCACCTCCCTGCAATTCGCATACCATGATATATTCTTCTTCATTTTCATCCACTATTGCAAATCCGAGTTTTTTATACATCTTTACTAGCCCAAATCGGCAACCAGACAATTATCCCCTCGTCTTGTTCCAAACTCTTCGATATAAAGCTTCCGTTCGGGCAGCTCTATGATATCTCTTGCTAGAGGCTCTACTCCCTCTGGAACATATATGGCTTCATAAAGGAAATCCTTCAACAATCCAATCTCATCATGACGCAGATTACGGATCACATACTGCCTCTTATTGTCTTTTTTATCCACTGATTTCTCCGCCCCATCTTTTCATTTTTTAATACTGCAAGAATATTTTCTCAAGTCCTCTCTCATAAATTTATCTGAAGATAAAAACAATCCATATGCTGTATCATACCATGAAATTCAAATTCTTTCTACTGTTCCGTTCACAGAATTCAATATCTGAATCAGAACAGTAATCAACTGTTGACATAAAAAAATCCCGCATACAGCCAATCTTTTCAGACCAGCCATATGCGGGATTTTCAATCATTCTTTTATTATCGATTATTGCGCATTATAATTTCTTTTTTCCTCTGTTTTAGACTAACTTCATGATTGTTATTATAGAAACCGACTAATTCGAAAATAATACCCATACTTGTTAATGCACCTGCTATAAAATCGTCTATCGGGTTATTAAAAATCAATGCTAATATCTCGTATTGATGATTTAAAATAGTAATCAAAAAGCAGATGCCACCTATAATGAAACACTTGTTTAATTTTTCCCTTTTAACCTCTTTTTCATTATTGTTGTATTCCACAACTTTTAACACAGTTTCCTTCAGTTCTTCATTCCCTTTCTCGCTTTTCCTTTCTCCGTCCAACAATTCCCGAAGTTCAATTCCATAGTAATCCGCCATTTCAATGAGAATATCGAGATTCGGAAGATTACTTCCTGTTTCCCATCGTGAAACAGTTCTCCTGCTTACATCAAACTGTTCCGCTAGCTGTTCTTGTGTAAGTCCTTTTTCTTTTCGAAGTTCTTTCATAAAACTCCCAATTTTTATCTGATCCACTAACTCGTAACCTCCTTTGCTTAATTATAATACCCCCATACGCCTCAAGTTTACATGACATGAAACGAGCGTCATGCATGAAAATACAAATGAGACATAGTATGTCCGGTTGTATTTTCTAACTATTTCAAATGTATCACATTTCACTTGAAAGCAGAATGCATTTTTAAAATTCCTTCAGCGTGAAGTTTACTGACCACAGCCACTTTATGGACGTATCCTTCACAAGAGAAGCCTTATCCCCTTCCACATATATCTCTGCCGTCTTCACCGTCAACGTCTCCGTATCGAAATATCCCACTGTGATCTTGTCTTGCTGCTTAAACTCTGTCTCCCCGCCGGAATCCACCTCCACATCATCCATCTGTACCTCATAGTAATCCGACCAAAAGAGAGCCGTCCCGTCAAAGGTCAGATGCTGTATAAATGCCTTGATTTACCTCCCTCCTGAAAGATGTCATTCCGTTCGCCCTGACTGCTGATCTTTTCATACCGTATCGCTAGAACAGCTGCTTCTTCTATCTGCTCTAGCAAATCAATCGCGTCATTAAAAATCTTTCTCTTTCCCCCACCTTGACGGTATGGGGATCCTCATATCAAAAACCCTGATCTGCCCCAGGAAACTTTCCGTCACCTGCTCCGTCAATGTCCTGCACAGGTTCATCCTCGCCTCACACATGGTCATCAAGATGCCCGCGATCTTGAGTTTCGGATTGATCCAACGCCGGATTTTCGTCACCGTCCACAGATAATCCTGCAGCCCCATCATCGCCAAGAGCTGCGGATTTACCGTGATAATGACCTCATTAGACGCCTCTCTTCGCAAGTAACAGTTATGGATGTCCCGCAATCAAATCCAGCTTCCTTAAATCCTTCTGCCGGAAACATCGCTCAACTAACATTTTCGCTAAGTGTTCACAGCAAAAGCAGCTGCCAATGCATTTACGCATCAGCAGCTGCCGATTTAAGTTCCGTGTATTATTTATTTAACTGTTTCTCCTAATCCTTGATCCTGTAATAATCTTCCATATCCAGGATCAGATCCACATGAGTGTCAGGCTTCCGCAGAAAGCCTTTCACGCTTTCTGCGGTGTCGCGGCATTCCCCAAAGTCTGGAGCAAGCTCCGACTTTGGCTCATTGCCCGCACATTTTCGGTTGCTCAAGAAGCACACAATCTCAGCATTCTTATCGTTGTCCAAACTAATATTTACACTATTTTCCCAAAAATCTCTTCAACTTTGATATTGGCATGGAAACTCCCTATTCTATTAGTTATTATCTTTTTTCTTCACCATGCTTTGAAGATTTTTAATGCTTTCTAAATATTCCTCTTCAACCGGTGACAAACTCTGTGCCTAATATTTTCTGTACTCTTCTGTCGCCTTCTCAATTGCCTGCGCATGGCTGATTGTACCGGCACCCTGCAGCACCTTTTCCCCTGTAGTCTTCAAAACATTATCAAGATGCTCCACATAATCTGACATATACATAGGATGATGACGCATAGCCTGAATTTCCGCAAAATCAAAATATCCCGATACAATATTATTCAATATTTTTAATTCTTCATCATTAAGGTAATTCTTTGCAATGCCTATATCCTTTAAGGTAGGAAAATCACCAGAAAAACTCTTCAGTCCCATGAAAGGCTGACTCGCATCCGCACGTTCGTATATAACCTCTGCTACTGTATTTCCGTGTGCTGCATAATGCAATTTGTTCTGCACCATTTTAAAAAAGGCAATAGATTCACTGCTCTTGGGATCATAGTCAACACTCGTTGCATAAAGATCAAGAACCTGTCGGTACATAACTTTTTCAGACGAACGTATATCCCGTATGCGGTCTAACAGTTCTTTCCAGTAGTTACCGCCGCCCAGATTTTTCAGCCGCTCATCATCCATCGTAAAGCCTTTTATCATGTACTCTTTTAAGCGCTCAGTAGCCCACCTACGAAAATTTGTAGCAATTTTTGATTTTACTCTATACCCAAGAGAAATGATCATATCAAGATTATAATGTGCTGTATTATATTTTTTCCCGTCAGCAGCAGTTGTTCGGAATTTCCGAACAACTGAATTTTCTTCCAGTTCGCCCTCTTCAAAAATGTGTTTAATATGCTCACTAATGTTAGATTTACTGGTTTGGTAAAGCTCACATAATTGCGCCTGTGTAAGCCAAACGGTCTCGTCTTCAAACTTAACGTCAATTTTTGTATGCCCATCTTCCGTTTGATAGATGAGAATTTCGCTCCCAACACTATCAAAAATATCTCTTTTATTCTCCATCTTTCACCCCTCCTAGTAATCTGCTTAATTTTTTATTGTTAATTGTATTTTCTGATTGGAATACCACTGGAGCATACATTTCTGTGATAGTCTGCTCTTTATATGGAGTATTTAAAAAATATGACATAGAAATCGCCATGCACCTTACAAAAATATTATTTGATATACGATGCCTCCAATCAAAAGTATCCTAATACTCCTTACTCTCCGCAACAACCAAGCCCATCCATCCCTAATCCCATATTGATATGTTTATAAGTTTTAAGTTTGGAAAGCAATACCACCGTCTCCACATGCGGTGATAGATTCTTCTTATATTAGATAGCAAATCCATCTCCTTTTGCAAAAAGCTTTACAACAGGGGGCTAAATTTTACCCCTTTCTTCTCTTATTCGCAACAGTCTTCTTGATATCTTCTGCCTGTTTTTTTAATTCTTCACCCGTTCGAATATTTCTTTTATGAATCTCTTTATGTGTAGTACTATTAACATTCTTCCCTTTTGTCTCATCAAGTACAGATACTGGATCAGTGTATAATTCTTTTTCATACTCATGATGAAATGCTGAACCTTTCGTCAAAGGTTCTCCTGTTATTTCGTCAACCTCAGAACCTCTTTGCTTCTTCATCTTAGATAGTTCTTTCTTTGTATGTGTATCTAATTTACGTCTTATCGCCTCTGCTTGGTCGGAATCTCCTATCCTGATCAGGGAATCCCTTGTATATCTATCCAAATCTGCATCTTCAGAATCTCTGGTCTCATGAGATCTCTTATCTAATTCACCTACCACACCGGATGATTTTATTGCATTAGTCCCATTAATACATCTTTTATCATCGTCATCTAAAAAGTTATCGTATATATACTGCGCTCTTTTAGTATCAGTATTAAATATCGTACTCATTGAATCTTCAGGAACATATACATTACCATCATTCGACAAGAAAACATCTTCTTCACAAGCTTTATCTACTTTATCATATTTTGCATCAGGAATGTTCCTATTATAACGCTCAGGTTTTTGGTAGGCACCTTTTTTTATAGGAATTCTGGTTAATTCAAACTTACTCATCCGCTTTCACCATTCCTGAATATAATTCATTCAGCTTCATTATAGCCTTTTCACAACCTTCTATCGTACAAGTATCTGGATGAATTATTTTAGCAATTCTATGATGCCATTCTTTTGCCTTTTCTTCGTCAAGATATAATTCTTCCTCAATCCCTAATAATTCCATTCTTATTTTTTTATCTGTAAAAAGCAGTGCAAAAATCAATTTATGTGCCTCTGACACAAAATATGAATCCAAATCGTATTTTTCTTTATTCTTCTCCATTACTCATCCTCCTCTTTAATATTTATATTTCCATATCCTCCACACTGTATAATTACATCATTTAGTAGTTCCATACACATTTCTCTCGTATTTTATAAGTAAACGCAAAATAGCAAGTACCTTGACATTTTTAGGCGGCTGCTTTGCAGCCGCCGGTATTTAAACTTTGCGGATTCTTTCTGGTAGTTTTTCTGACCATGGCAGAAGATCTTCTAAAAAGGAACGGT
>DVKZ01000044.1 GCA_018715775.1 Candidatus Fimousia stercorigallinarum
GTAGATACATAACGGGTTGCACCGTTATACTTTACCTTTGTCCAGCTTCCGCTTGTCCCGTAGCAAGTCACCTTCGTACCCTTCTTATAACTGCCGACCACTGCTCCACTCATGGATGCTTTCTTTCGAATGTTTAGAGAGCTTGCAGTGACATATCGCGTATAAGCGGCATAAGTATCATGGAAATCAAAACTGAAAACAATACCAAAAGTCAGGACTGCGATCATCAGATAACCAAATATGCTGCAAAAAAATTTTCTCCTCATGATGTCTCCTTTCTCTGTTTTTTCTTTGCATGTTTATTATAGTACGTTTTTTCCTTTTTGTAAACATTTTTGTAATAATTTTGTAATAATTATTAACAAATTGTTAAATCCTCTCTTCCCATCCGGGACTTTCTCTTACAAATCTATGAATACAAAAAGCCGCATTGTTACCATACCACATTTTTCCATCGAAAAAAAGAGAAACTAATTTTTTATAACTTATTTAATTTTTTATTAACATATGTTAATCTTTAAAAATGACACACAGATGTCATCGGATTCATACTATATAAACAGGAGTTTATATGGGGGCGTTTATGATCCGGAGTTCAAACATTCATCGTAACAGACATAGAAATCAATGGTATAAAAAGGAGGCCAATCAATTGACGAAAGAACTTTTATGCGGTATTCTCATTCCTTTTGCCGGAACCACTCTGGGCTCTGCCTGTGTCCTGTTCATGCGGAATCAATTGAAAGAAATGGTTCAGCGTGTTCTGACTGGCTTTGCCGCAGGTGTGATGGTTGCTGCTTCAATCTGGAGCCTGCTGATTCCTGCGATCGACCACGCATCTTCCATGGGACAGCTTGCTTTTTTCCCTGCTGTTCTGGGCTTCTGGTTCGGAATCTTATTTTTACTGCTTTTAGACCACACAATTCCTCATCTGCATACAAACAGCGATGAACCGGAAGGAATCAAAGCAAATCTCCAAAAATCAACGATGCTTGTATTGGCAGTCACACTTCATAATATTCCGGAAGGGCTTGCTGTCGGCGTTGTTTTAGCCGGATGGCTGAGTGGCAATAACGATATTACTATGATGGGAGCCATGGCGCTGGCTATCGGTATTGCGATCCAGAACTTTCCGGAAGGAGCTATCATATCCATGCCACTTCGCGCCAAAGGGATGAAAAAATCAACTGCATTTCTCTATGGTATGCTGTCCGGCATTGTAGAACCGATTGCAACAATCCTGACGATTTTTGCGGCAGAACATATTATTGTATTTCTTCCATATTTGTTAAGTTTTGCAGCCGGCGCTATGATCTATGTCGTGATCGAAGAGCTGATTCCCGAAATGTCAGCCGGCAAACATTCTGACTGGGGAACCATTGCCTTTGCTGTCGGATTCACCCTGATGATGGCACTCGACACTACATTAGGGTAAACCTGTATAATAAAAATAGTTCTGTGGAATTCCTGCTTTTTTAAGCTTTCCTTCTCCACAGAACTATTTTTTATGCGGTTTATATATGTCTCTACGGTTCGGTAAGAAGCGATGCCGTCGTTTGTTCCCACACAGGCATACGTCGGCGGTTCTTCTCCGGTAATTTCCGACAATCCGGTATACTGCATGATCACAGCAGCCGGTGCCGGATATGCATCTTCACCAAATGTCTGCGTTCCATATGATCCAAGCCATGCAGCCATACGCGCCCCGGCAGATCCGCCCCACAGGGAATAATCAGCATTATACCCCTTTTTCGACAATTCCAATGCCTGCGGAAAACTGTCATGCATTGCCGCTACATAAACAAAACCGCCTCCTGCATTGATCACGGCTGTTTTCGCATTTTGTTCACCACGGAAGAAAAACAAGCCGGTATCTTCTTTCTCGGGATCCCTCTCTTTTTCCTCCTCTGTATAAATATCATAAAAAATCTGTTCTCCGGAAGCTGCCTGTGTTTTTAAGTAATTGGCTATTTCAACGGTTTTATCCGGATTTACATTGTTATACCAAATCAGAATATCATCTACATCCTGTAATTTTAAATCATCATCAATCCTCTGATCAACCGGAAAGATCAATCTGCCATACTCTTCAAAAACCGGATCATTGATCACATCCACAACCTTTGTGCTTTTCGTATAAGATCCTCCTTTGTCGGAAGTTTTCTCAGTATTCATTTTCGTTCCATCGTTTCCTGCTCCTTTTTCGCTGCACAGTCTCTATCGAATAAAATTCATTCTCCGGAACGGTTCTTATGATCTCCTTTCCTTTTGTCTGGAACCGCCAAATACTTCTGACATCGGAACTGTCTCCAGCATCTGATCCAGTTCCTCCACTTCCTGTTCTGACAGTTTAATATCCACTGACTGCGCATTCTCCATCATACGATCATATTTTCTTGTTCCCGGAATCGGAACGATCCACGGTTTCTTCGCAAGCATCCATGCAAGCGAGATCTGTGCAGGTGTCGCATTCTTCTTCTGTGCCATTTCCTGCAGATAATGGATCATTTCCTGATTTTTATCTATGCTTTCTGATGTAAACTGCGGCATATTGCTGCGGTAATCAGTTCCGGTTTCAAATTTTGACTCTTTATTGTATTTTGCCGTCAAAAATCCATTTGCAAGCGGTGAAAATGCAACAAATCCGATCTGCAGTTCTTCTAATACCGGAAACAATGCTTCGTAATCCCGATACATCATGGAATATCGATTCTGTACCGCCGTTACCGGACACACTGCATGTGCACGTCTCAATGTTGCCTCATCCGCTTCAGAAATGCCCCAATGCGTAATCTTGCCGGCTTCCATTAATTCTTTCATAGCGCCGGCTGTCTCTTCAATCGGAACTGTCCGATCAATCCGGTGGATATAATATAGATCCAGATGATCGGTCTGTAATCTCTTTAACGATCCATCAATGGATTTTTTAATCGTCTCCGGTCTTCCATCAGGGATCAATGGCTTATTAATTGCATCCGAAGTTTCATCGAATCGAATGCCGCATTTGGAGGCCAATACAATCTGATTTCGATATGGCTTTAATGCCGTTCCGAGCAATTCTTCATTATCATGCGGATTTTCCGGCGTACCATATACTTCCGCCGTATCAAAAAAGGTATAGCCTCGCTCAATTGTCTGTGCAAGCAGCTCTGTCATTTCCTTTTTATCTGCTGCAGGACCATATGCATGACTCATACCCATACATCCAAATCCAATTGCACTTACTTCCAGATCTTTCCCTAAAATACGTTTTTTCATCTTGTCCTCACATCTCCTTTTCATACTCAGTCTCTCTTTATTTTCCAAACAGCCATCCCATGATCTCTTTATCTTCGGCAAACAATCCTCCGCCTCCGTGCTGATTGTTCATTCCGCGGCTTTCAAAATAAGAAGCATCTTTGATATCCAAAACAAGGATCTCATTGATCTCATCTTCTGAGAGTCCTTCCTCCAGATACCGGTCATGCAGGTTCTCATAGGCTTTTCTCGTCGGCTCCGAACTATAATATTCATCGTCTTCCCCAATGACAAGATAAACCGGTGTGCGGTTTTGTACGACCGCATCATAACTTCCGTCCCACTGGGAACTGCACTGCAGATAAGCCGTAAACAGATCCGGCCGTTTTCCCATTACTTGAGACATCGTTTCTCCTCCTCCGGAATATCCTTCTCCATAGACTTTGTCTTCATCAATGTTATAATTGGCAAGAAAGTATTCTACTAGTTCAATTGTCTTCTTCTGTTCCTTCTGTGACCGAAGCAGCATCCGGCTCCCGACTGCTTTCTGTCTGCGTATTTTGCTGCCCGGAACGTTCCGTGGTTACCGTATCTGATCTCATACTCGTATTGGAACATCCTGCAGATAAAAGTATCATTATTCCAGCCAGCAAAATTGCTGTTGTTGTCTTTCCTTTTTTCATCTGGTACACCACCTTTTGATCATCTGTCATAATTGTAAGACAATTCTGTTTTTGGGAGAACATCAAATAAGTGTTTCTGTTTATACGAAAAGGTTTTATCCTGGTGTATGAGAAATATTTGTTGAACAAAAAAAGGAAGAAATCCACAATGAAGTGAATATTCTTCCGATTTTGTCCACGAAAAGTGAAAATATCTCTTTAATTTGTTAATTGTTCCCGTTCTAACTTCTTCAACAGCCGCATCAAAACAATGACCGCGGCAACAGCCAGTACGACTTCCGCTGTAAGCTGTGCATAAGCCAGTCCATATAACGGAAACAGAAGATTTAAAATAAGCAATGCCGGGATCTCCAAAACGATCTTTCGCAAAATTGCAAAAATCAAAGATTCTTTTCCCATTCCACACGACTGGAACACTCCCACGCTCAAAAAGTCCATACATAAAAATGGAAGAGCCAGACACATACCGTGCAGAAAACGGCTTCCATAATAAATGATCTGTTCGTGTTCCATAAACACCTCTACCAGCGTATGCGCACCAAAATAATATCCTGCTGCAACACAGATCATCAGTCCGACCGAGATCTTTGCTGTAAAAAAAATGCCCTCTTTCATCCGTTTTACATTTTTGCTCGCATAATTATAACTGATCAACGGCATAATTCCCTGGGAAATTCCAAGTGCTGCATAAAGAGGAACCATATTGATCTTCTGCGCGATGCCCATCGCAGCTACGGCATCTGAGCCAAATGCGGCAGTAAAATTGTTGAGGATCGTCATTCCGGTTACATTTAATAAATTCTGAATCGATGCCGGTACTCCGACTGCCAGAACTCCGAATACGACGCTTTTTCCAACACCGAGCATCTTCGGATTGATGCATACACAGGTTTTTCCCCGTTTCACAAACAAGAGAACAAAAAAATAAAGGCACGCAAAACAGTTTGATAAAAACGTGGCACATCCGGCTCCTGCCGCTCCCATATCCAATCCCCACGGTAAAACAAAAATAGGATCCAGGATAATATTTAAAATACATCCGCTCATCGTTCCAACACTTGCATGGAATGCTGCACCTTCCGCACGAACCAGATAACCGAGGACAACATTTAAAATGGCTGGTACAGCCCCAAGCGTAACTGTCCACATCAAATATTCATTTGTCGCTTCCATAGTCACTTCATTCGAACCGAGAATGACCAAAAATGGCTGCTGCAGTACCGTATACATCAGAGAAAAGAAAAGTCCGCATACGAGTGAACAATAAAATCCAAATGCAGAACTCTGATATACTGTTTTCATATCTTTTCGGCCAAGTGCCCTGCTCATCATGCTCGAACTTCCAACCCCAAACAGGTTATTCACCGCATTAAATGCCAGCAGCACGGGAGCCGCCAGTGTCACAGCTGCATTCTGCACCGGATCATTGAGCATTCCTACAAAATAAGTATCTGCCAGGTTATAGATAACCATAACGAGGCTTCCAATGATCGTTGGAATCGCCAGTTGTGCGACCGCTTTCGGAATCGGCGCATTTTCAAACAATTCAATTTTTTTCTCATCGACCATATTGATATCCATCTCCCTTCTTTTTTTATTATAGCACTTTATTATAACACTTAAATAAATTTTCTCTATCACATATATTTTTTATTTTCAGGGATACTATTATCAAAAAACAAAAAGGAGAACTCACTATGTCTGAAACAATTGTTGTCATCGGTGCCAATCATGCAGGTACTGCCGCCATGAATACTATTCTCGATCATTATCCGGATAAAGAAGTCATTGCATTTGATGCAAATTCAAATATCAGCTTTCTCGGCTGCGGAATGGCGCTTTGGATCGGCGGGCAGATTTCCGGGCCTGACGGGCTGTTTTATTCAAGCAAAGAGGTGTTAGAAGAAAAGGGTGCCGTCATCCATATGCATACCAAAGTATCCAACATCGATTTTACAAAAAAAAGCATCCAGGCGGAGACTTCCTCCGGTGAATATTTTGAACAGCATTATGATAAGCTGATTCTTGCAACCGGATCTCTTCCCGTAAAATTTCCAATTAAAGGCATGGATCTTGAAAATGTACAGTTTGTAAAACTATACCAGAATGCTGAAAACGTTATTAAAAAACTAAAGAATCCGGCTATCAAAAACATCACGATCATCGGAGCAGGCTATATCGGTGTAGAACTCGCAGAAGCTTTTCGTAGAAATGGAAGAGAAGTCACACTGATCGATGCTGCATCCGAATGCCTGACGGGATATTACGATGAGATTTTTACCAAACGTATGGAAGAAAATCTCCGTAGACACGGAATTCAGCTTGTCTTTGGAGAAACGGTGAAAGAACTGCGTGGAAACGGTTGTGTATCACAGGTCATTACGGATCAGAATTCCTATGAGACCGATATGGCCGTCTTTTGTACCGGATTTCATCCGAATACCAAACTTGGCAGCGGACTCATCAAACAATTTACCAATGGCGCCTATCTCGTCAACTGCAGACAGGAAACAACAATTGAAGATGTCTATGCAGCCGGGGATTGTGCATCCATTTACAACAATGCCTCCCGAAAAACTGATTATATTGCACTGGCTACAAACGCTGTCCGCTCCGGCATAATTGCCGCCCACAACGCCTGCGGAACCGTCCTGGAATCACCCGGCGTACAGGGTTCCAACGCAATCCGAATTTGGGATCTGAACATGGTCAGCACCGGCCTTTCTTTACGAAAGGCAAAAAAACTGGGATTTCATGCCGCCGCAGCAGACTACGAGGATTATCAAAAAGCTGCGTTTATCGAAAAGGATAATTACAAAGTCGTCATCCGAATCGTCTACGACAGAAAAACAAGAGTGATTCTCGGCGCACAGCTTTGCTCGGAATACGACATTTCCATGGGCATCCACCTATTTTCCCTCGCAATCCAGGAACAAGTCACTATCGACAAGTTGAAGCTGTTCGATCTGTTCTTCCTGCCTCATTTTAACCAGCCTTACAACTACATTACCATGGCCGCTTTGCGTGCGGAATAAGTGAAAAAACAAAAAACCAGAAGAGATTGCTGCCTCAACAGCTGCAATCTCCCTGATCTTTTGTTCAGCGAAATCTATATTCTTATTGTAAGCAATATTTTATCTATAAATAGGATTCTGTCAAAACCTTCGAGATCCACGGATTTCCTGCAGCCACATTCCCATCTAATTCCATTGGCAGTTCTTCTCCTGTATAATTAAACACTTTACCACCTGCTTCCCGGACGATCAACGCTCCTGCTGCATAATCCCACAACTTCAAATGATTTTCAATAAATCCGTCAATCCGGCCGCATGCAACATATGCCAGTTCCAAAGATGCACATCCGCATCTGCGGATATCCTGACAATCTTTGAAAATTCTTGTGAAGATCCTAAAGTTCTCTTCTGCTTCTTCTTTGTAATAAGAGGAGGTTCCAACTGCGATCAGACTCTCCTGCATCGTTCTGGCATTGCTGACATGGATTTTCTTTCCGTTTAGAAAACTTCCTTTTCCTTTTTCCGCATAAAACATCTCATCAGAAAACGGATTATATACAATGCCGGCCAGAATTTCTTTTCGGTTCATAAATGCAAGTGAAATCGCACTGTTTGGATAATCATGAATCAAATTTGTTGTACCGTCAACCGGATCAAGCACCCACACCGGTCCGTTCATATCGATCTTAGAATTATCCGCTTCTTCTCCCATAAACTGAATGTGCGGATACAAGATGCTTAATTTTTCCCGGATCATCTGCTGCACCGTCTCGTCCACTTTTGTCACGTAATTATACGCACTCTTTTCTCTTATTTCCAATGTCGCTGTCCGGTCTGCAAAGAGTCTTGCGGCCTTTCGGACAACTCTTTGAATTTCTGCCATTATCATCATATCTTTCTCCCAAATCACCGGCCGGTTAAGATTGAAACATAATCTCCTCCTAAAGCATAGATTTCTTTTAATGCTTTCTTTAACAATGTCGCTGTTTTTACCTGAAAAGCAGCATTTGGAGATACCACAATCTCATAATTGCCGGCTTTCATTTCCTCATGTAATTGTTCTACCGTATTAAATTCATGATAAAAATTCGTATTAACACATCCGTACTGTACTGCCTGATGAGTGTCACTTCCGCTGACCATCGGAATATTAAGAAGCTTTGCCAGTTCCCCTGTTTTTTCTTCAAAATACGCTCTCTCCAGAGCAACATCTTTTCCATTCAGATCTAAAAAATCCAAACGTTTTAACTGATCCATCGGAAGATCCGGTATATGTCCGCCTTCGCGGTAAGGGTGCCCTGCTCCGACGATCACCGGATATTCATCGAAGAAATCCATCAGTTTCTCAAAAGGCAGGAAATTTCCTTTCTTTTTATAAGGTTCCAGACGGGTATTCAATTCCAAAATGTCCTCAGGCGTTCCGATTGTTAAAATATGTCCGCTTTCCGCGATATCCGTTTCCATACCAGCAAAAATACGCAGTCCATCTTTAGTCACGAGCAGATCACCATCTCGGTCACATACTTGCATTAAATATCCATACACCTCATCAAACTGCAGCGTGTTAAAATGTTCTGTCAGGCAGATCGCATCAAGCCCCGCCTGTTTGGCCTCTTTCATCAGCCAGTCCGTATATTCTGTTGAAAATGGGAGCTGTTTTGCCAGCTTCCCATGTGTGTGAAAATCAATAAACATTTTTTCTGTCCTTCCTAAATGTAAGTCATAATTACAGCAACGATTGCCATCCAAAGGAAGGAAATTGCTAAAAACATCAGATCATCATATGTTACTTTTAATGAAGACAATTTCATTTTCTTTACTTCTTTATTCGTTGCCGCATATCGATATCCGCGCATTTCCAAAGCTTCTACGGTCGTGCGGGATCGTTTCGCCGTATTTAACATCAGCGGATAAAATGACTGCATAATGATCTTGACCTGATAAATAAGATTCTTCACCTTGCCGACAAATCCTTTGCTTTCCGGTGCTTTTCCTCTCAGACGGTAGGATAACAGCACATTTTGAAATTCTTCCATCAACATCGGAAGCATACGATATGCATAAGAGATGGAAAATGATAATCGTTCCGGACATCCAAACCACATCAGTCCATCTGACAGACGATCCGGGTCCAGACCGGAAAAGACTGTGATCGATGCCAAAGAAACCGTTGCCACCTTCAAGGTCAGAATCAACAGCGGCAGAATCGTCGTTGCATTTCCACCAAAAAATAAGGATACGATCAGCAAATATCCTGTCTGTGAAAATACGCCCAAAATAAATAAAAACAATACCAGTCCGGCAACCTTGGCAAGAAGTGTCGTTGCCATTACGAGCATAAAACATCCCGCAAGAAATACGACATTGCCGGAAAACCACGGTACAAGTCCGAAGAAAAGATACCATACGAGCAATACTCTCGGATCCAGCTTTGCGATCACCGTATCATCATTTCCATATGCATTTTTTAATACTTGATTACGCAGAAAATCCATAGACAATTTATCCAGGATATTTTCTGAAAGTTTTTTCATCGTCTTTTCCATTTCCTCATCTCCATTTCTGATGGCTATACAAAACTCTTTAAAAATTCATCAACTGTATAACAAAACGCATCTGCGTTCAACGTTTTTCCCATCGTGAAGATTTCCGGCGGGCGGATCCCCACTTTTTCCACTACATCTTTATTGCCGAAGATGCTGTTACGGCTTCCATCTGCAACGACATGGCCTTGATATAATACAATGATCCTCTCCGCCCATTCTGATACTAACTGCATATCGTGCGTAGCGATCATAACCGTATCGGTTACATCTTCCATCTCTTTGAGTGTTCTCATGATTTCTTTTCTCGTTGCAATATCCAGATTTGCCGTCGGCTCATCTAATAATAAAATTTCCGGACGAAGTGCGACTCCGATCGCAAGACTCGCACGTCTCATCTGTCCACCGGAAAGAAGTCTTCCATCTCTGTCCTTTAAATCTGTCAGACGAAATCTCTCTAATAGGCTCTTTGTCTTTTCCTTCCAGTTTTCTACATCCCGAACCTGCATCGCATAAGCGATGTCCGCTTCAATCGAATCCTTAATAAACATATCTTCCGGATTTTGATATACCATAGACACATGTTTTGACAGTTTTTCCGGCTTCATCTCATGTACCGGAAGTCCTTTTAAGAATATTTCCCCTTCATTCGGTTTGATCAGACCCGTCATCAGCTTCATCATTGTTGACTTTCCGGCTCCATTAGAACCGATCAGAGCAATTTTTTCCCCTTTATATAAATCAAGATTGAGATTTTCATAAATCTTTTTCGGCTCTCCCTTTACCGAACGATAGGAAATCGATATATTTCGAAAAGAAACGGAAACGTCTTTTCCTTTTGATGTTTTCTCCGGTATATCCGGTTTGACAAATGTCAGGTCTTTAAATGCTTCTTTTCCTGCCGGGATCGTAGACGGTAAGACCATATCTTTCGCGAGTTTTCCCTGTTTGCGCAGTTCATATGCCGCAATCGTTACCTGCGGTGGAAAAATGTCACTTGCCTGTAATGTTTCCACTTTATCCAGGGCGTCTTTCGTAGGAAGCACCCATTCTACATGTCCGTTTTTCAACAGCACTACTTTCTTGCAGTAGTCTGCAATATATTCTGTATGATGTTCAATCACAATAATCGTTTTACCCAAACGTTCATTCAAATCTTTTAATATTCCATAAATCAGATCCGCGTGTTTCGGATCAAGCTGTGCGATCGGTTCATCTAAGATCAGCACTTCCGGTTCCAGAGAAACCGTTCCTGCCAGCGCCAGTAAATGCGTCTGCCCGCCGGAAAGCTGCCAAATATATTCATCATCTTTGCCTTCCAGGCCACAATCTTTTAAGGCCTTTCTGCCTCTTTCCAGATAATCAGGCATCGCGTAATTCATACATGCATAAGATGCATCATCCAATACGGTCGGCCGTACAATCTGATTTTCAAAATCCTGATATACATAACCAACAATCTTTGCCAGATCGCCGATTTCTACTAATCTCGTATCCGTATCGTCGGCACGGACATATCCATTAAAGTCTCCGGTAATAAAATGGGGGATCAAGCCGTTCATCGCTTTACAAAGCGTAGATTTACCGCAACCGTTGTTTCCAACGATCGCGATAAAATCGCCTTTTTCAATATCCAAGTTTACACGATTTAATGTCGGTGTCTCCGCTCCCGGATAGGTAAATGTCAAATCTTTTATTTCTAATATGTTCATAATCCTTTAGTTTTGTACCTCTACCTTTTCTGATTTTTTCTTCATTACCATTAACATAACGACTGCAATCACTGCTGCAACCAACATACCGACGGATATTGCTCCGGAACTTTCCGCCCAGGATGCTTCCCAGGAAATCAGCTCAAATCCATTCTCAGCCAGGAATTCAGATGCGATCGCAAAAACAAATGCGACTACACATACTAAAACTGTTTTTACTCCAATTGGAGAAAGCTCCGTATCCGGTGTTCTTGGCTGCATACCAAGCAGAGGTTCAATCTTGCCGTAAAGTTTCGGTACGAGGAATAATGTCGGCAACAGACAGAATAAAATTCCGGAGAATAATACATCATTTAAGAATGCAAATCCTTCTGTTGCATATACTGATTGCGGAAGTCCTGCAACCGCTTCGAAATCTTCGACCGCAAATTGTACTTTTAAGATGTCGACAACCATTCCTAAAAACTGCTGTACCACTACACCTGTCATCGCTGCGATCCCAACCATCTTCTGGTTTTTCGGATTACGAACAAGGCGTCCTGCAATGTAGACACCGATCGTTACAGTAACAAATTTTTCTATTTCACCAAGTCCGCCAAATTGTCCTAACATGATCTCACTAAACACGAGTTCTCCCGTCGCTGCACCGAGTGCTGCAGACATCGGATCAAATAACATTCCTAATACGAGTGGAATAAATAAGAAGTATTCTACAGAAAATTCTACGATTCCAACCTGGAATTTCGGGATCAATTCTGTAAATAACGTGGCCAGTCCGTAAAGTGACATGGTAAGTACAAATACCATTAATTTTTGTGACTGTGTCAGTTGTTCTCTTTTCATATTTTTTTCTCCTTTTCCATTGATTGATCAATTTGTTCACTTATTATAGCTGTTTTTTCCAGTCACGTTCTATCATGCAACAGTAAAAAATAAGTAAATTTTCAGACAATTATAGGAACAAGTTTTTTCTATTTGTCAACTTTGCTTCATGTTTCTGAGATTGTATGATCGCTGATGGGGAAGTTTTCTTTTTGATGGCATGAAAAAAGACATCGGAATTCTCCGATGCCCATATTGGATCCTTCTATTTTAATAACTCTTTTCTTAAAACCTCTATCACACTCTCACATGTATGTACTGCCGCATCTTTTACATCCTGTGCCGCATTCGTCTTCGCATAGCTGTTTGGCGTTGCCTTCAGCATCGAGATGTCATTTTGATTATCGCCGAATGTCATGATCTCTTCCGGTTTCAGTCCTTTTAATCTGGACAGCTCATTCAGCGCCTTTCCTTTTCCGCTTCCCTTTACGATCATATCGATCCACCCATTTCCGGTTGATACAAACTCTGCAAATTCCCCATACCGCTCCGTCAAACGCTGCTTTATTTTCTGCGCATTCTGATCAAAGTCTGTGATATTCATAGAAAGTTTAATGATCGGTTCTTCAATATCCGATAATTGCCGCGGCATTTTGGCCGGCAATCCGTAGACATTCAGAATGTGGTCTTTAAACCACTCTGTCTTCGGGAAAAAGTATGCATCTTCCACGCCGGAAACAAGGATATCCACTTCTTTCATGCTCTGTGCATAAGCAGACACTTCAAGTGCAAATTCCCGTTTAATCTCTTCTACAAACAGGCGTTCACGCCCTTTCATCGCCAGTGCTCCATTATCAGAGAGATAACCGATTCGGTCAGCATACGCTCCAAATTTCTCATACATATTCACATACTGGCGACCGCTGGCTGCATAAAATTCATATCCTCGATCCAGAAGCTCTTCCAGCGCTTCAAAGAACCCCGGTTCAAAATCCTGTGTTCCTTCTGGTATTAAAGTACCGTCCAGATCACTTACTACCAATTTTATCATGAATGTTCTCCTTGCTGATTCTTTTTTATTGTATACGATGTATACGATAAAGAATTGAGAAGAAAAAGTCAATTCTCTGTATCAGATTTTTTCCGTAACAAAGCAGCACGCATCTTCCCCGGAGACTGTCCGTATTTTCTCTTAAACAGTCTGTTAAAATAAGAAAGATTATCAAACCCGCATTGTTGGGCGATCTCAATCACAGAATCGTCAGTCGTCTTCAGAAGACGTTCCGCCATAGTGAGTCTGTAATCATTTAAATAAGCAATAAATCCCATTCCCATATGTCTCTTAAAAAATTTCATAAAATGCGATTTACTGTAAAACGTCAGTTCTGCCATGTCTCCGACCGTAACAGACTCAGCATAGTGTTCTTCTACATATTTGAGCACCATTTTCATCTTTTCCAGGGATTTCATCCCGGATTCTGTCTGAGTTCTTTTCAGTTCCTCCTGGTTTGTGATCAAAAGAAAGAAAAACCGAAATAAGAGGCTTTTTATGCCGAGCCGGTATCCTATCGGACGAACAGCACAGAGAAGATCGATCTGCCGGATGCACTCCGACAAGTCCTGATAAAAAGAAACCGCCGGAGTCAGAAACGTCTCGTATGCCATTTTTCCTTTCATAAAGGGGTCAATAAACTCCCGGGCACAGATGTCATCTTTTCCGGAAGTCAGGAGATCCGGTTTCATGATGATATTTTCATATTCCATGCTATGCCCCTGATCCTGACCAATCGCATGAAGGCATCCCGGACGGATTAAGATAATATCACCGGAGGTAACCGTACGTTTATGAAAATCAACCGACACGATTCCGCGTCCTTTTTTTATTACGATCAGTTCCAACTCCTCGTGCCAGTGAAGCGGGACATGCGAAAAGTCCATGGGGATCGAACAAAGATAGGTATTATATGGAAATTCTGATGTCGTATGGGATTTTGTCTCATGGTAATTCTGATATTCGCTTAAGTTCATAAAATACCTTTCCATAGCAATTTTGCTCTGTATTAACGCTATTATGATAGTATTGTACAATAATATGCGAGTATATTGCAAGCAATTATCAAAAAAACATATTATACTGCAAAATGAAAGGTATCAATGGTAACTTCATGGTGTAGACGACACTAAAAAACTGCACAAACAGATTTTTGAAGGGAGAAAATCAGTTATGAACATTCAGAAAAAGTTAGAGAACTATTTGGGCAAACCGATAGCCCAGGCAGCTGACAAGGAAATTTACGACGGCCTGCTCACAATCGTTCAGGAGATGGCATCTGTGAAAGAACGCACAGACAGCAAAAAGAAAGTCTACTATATATCGGCAGAATTTCTGATCGGAAAACTGCTTTCAAACAATATGATCAATCTCGGCATTTACCAGGAAGTAAAAGAAATGCTAGACATAAACGGAAAAGATATCTGCAGAATCGAAGAAATGGAAGCGGAACCTTCTCTCGGCAACGGAGGCCTGGGCAGACTGGCAGCATGTTTCCTCGATTCCATGGCAACTCTGGGTCTTGCAGGAGACGGTATCGGTCTGAATTATCATCTTGGACTTTTCAAACAGAAGTTTGAAAACCATCTACAGAAGGAAACGCCAAATCCATGGATCACGGAGAATTCCTGGCTGAAAAAGACCGATGTGACATATCCCGTTGATTTTAAAGGGTTTCAAGTAACTGCCCGCATGTATGATATTGAGGTAACCGGATATAACAACCGATCAAACCGACTGCATTTGTTTGACCTCGACTCTGTAGATGAGAAGATCGTTACGGATGGAATCAACTTCAATAAAGAAGACATCGAAAAAAACCTGACTCTCTTCCTCTATCCAGATGATAGTGATGAACAGGGCAGACTGCTGCGGATTTATCAGCAGTATTTTATGGTCAGCGCCGGAGCGCAGCTCATTCTCGATGAGTGTATAGCAAAAGGATGCAGCCTTTATGACTTGCCAGACTATGCCGTCATCCAGATCAATGATACACATCCGACAATGGTGATTCCCGAACTGATCCGGCTTCTAGTTGAAAGAGGAATGGAAATGGATGATGCGATCGATGTCGTTTCTAGAACATGTGCGTATACCAACCATACGATTCTGGCGGAAGCACTGGAAAAATGGCCGGCTGCGTACCTGAAAAAAGCTGTTCCACAGCTCATGCCGATCATTGAAGTTCTGGACGATAAAGTAAGAAGAAAATTTGTGGACGAAAGCGTTGCTATCATCGACAGAAATGATACCGTACATATGGCACATATTGATATCCATTACGGATTCAGCGTAAATGGCGTTGCCGCACTGCATACGGAGATTTTAAAAAATTCAGAGCTCAACCATTTTTATAATATTTACCCTCAAAAATTCAACAATAAGACAAACGGTATCACATTCCGCCGATGGCTGCTTCACTGTAATCCGCTTCTGACAGACTTTCTGGACAGAACAATCGGAGAGGGCTATAAGACGGATGCAGCCGAGCTCGAAAAACTTCTGGCATATAAAGATGACAAAAAGATCTTACATAAACTTCTTGAGATCAAACACAAAAATAAAGAATTTCTGGCGGATTACCTGAAAGAAGCACAGGGAATAGAGCTAAACCCGAATACAATTTTCGATATCCAAGTGAAGCGCCTCCACGAATACAAACGTCAGCAGCTAAACGCGCTATACATCATTGATAAATATCTGGAAATCAAAAATGGAAAAATACCGCCAGCACCGGTAACGGCAATCTTTGGAGCAAAGGCCGCACCAGCCTATGTCATTGCAAAAGATATCATCCATCTGATCCTCTGCCTGCAGGAGATTATCGATCATGATCCGGAAGTAAACCCATACCTGAAGGTTGTTATGGTGGAAAATTATAATGTAACAATGGCAGGCAAACTAATCCCTGCATGTGACATTTCCGAACAGATTTCTCTCGCATCTAAGGAAGCGAGCGGAACCGGAAACATGAAATTCATGTTGAACGGAGCAGTAACACTTGGAACAGAAGACGGTGCAAACGTTGAGATCCACGAGGCCGTAGGAGACGAAAATATCTTCGTATTCGGCGCGTCCAGCGATGAGGTCATTGAGCATTATGCAAAGTCGGACTATGTATCCAGAGATTACTATGAAAATAATCCATCGGTCAAGGCCGCTATTGATTTCATAACAAGTGAAAAAATGCTGGCAACAGGCTGTGAAGAAAACCTCATGCGGCTGAAAAATGAGCTGATCAACAAAGACTGGTTTATGACACTGCTGGATTTTGATTCATACAAAGAGACAAAAGAAAAGGCTCTGACCACTTATGCAGACAGAATGACCTGGGCGAAGATGATGCTGGTGAATATTGCGAAAGCCGGATTCTTCTCATCCGACCGAACCATTGAAGAATATAACAGAGATATCTGGAAGTTATAGAAAATACAGGGTTGCCCTGAAAACATTATTCAGCGATAACCTATAAACAAGCATTCTAAATAAGCTCGCCTTTTGGCGGGCTTATTTCCTTCCTCTTTTATGATCATTTTCTTTTCTTTGTGAACCATTGATTCTGAACAGACGGTAGGTTTTTCATTCTGTTTCTGCTATAATCAAAGAAAGAGAACCAGGAGCGTGATGGAATGGAAAAGAAAAAAAAGAAACTTCCTATAGGGATTGAAAATTTTGAAAAACTGCGGACAGAAAATTTTTATTATGTGGATAAGACGAATCTGATCAAAGATCTGCTTGATAACTGGGCTGAGGTCAATCTTTTTACAAGACCCAGAAGATTTGGAAAGTCCCTGAATATGAGCATGTTGAAAGCGTTCTTAGAACTCGGCGGAGACCGCGCATTATTTCAAAATTTAAAAATTTACGAAGACACTGCGCTTTGTGAAGAATTTATGGGGAAATTTCCGGTAATCGCCATCTCATTAAAAGGCATGAATGCAGAAACCTATGAGAAAGCATGCGGCATGGCCGGACAGGTGATTCGGAGCGAAGCGCGGCGGTTCCAGTATCTTCTGGATAGTGAACGTCTGACTCCTTATGACAAGGAAGTATTTATTTCATTGCTGCAGGCAAATATGGAAGAAGATGTTTTATGCAGCAGCCTGAAAATCCTGTCAGAGCTTCTGAAAAAACATCATGGCTGTAAAGTAATCCTTCTGATCGACGAATATGACGTGCCGTTGGCGAAAGCATTTGAACGCGGATACTATGACCAGATGGTCATATTCATACGGAATATGTTCGAACACGTGTTAAAAACGAACGACAATCTAAAATTTGCAGTACTGACCGGATGTATGCGCATCTCGAAAGAAAGCATTTTTACGGGACTCAATAATCTCAAAGTTCTATCCGTATCCGATGTGCAGTTTGATGAATATTTTGGTTTTACCGATTCGGAAGTAAGGGAAATGCTGGAATATTACGAATTATCAGAGCAATATGATGAGGTAAAAGAATGGTATGACGGCTATCAGTTTGGAAATGTCGAAGTATACTGCCCTTGGGATGTAATCAATTACTGTGACACTCTGCGGGCAGATCCGGATGCAAAACCGAGAAATTACTGGTCGAATACCAGCAGCAACGAAGCGGTCCGGCGTTTTATCCGGAAATCAGATAAAGCAGCAACCAGACGGGAAATAGAAAAACTGGTCGCAGGCGAAGTCATTACAAAAGACATCCATCAGGAACTGACGTATAAAGATATGTATTCCTCCATCGATCATCTGTGGAGCGTTTTGTATACTACAGGCTATCTCACCCAGAAAGGAAAGCCGGACGGAGACAGCATCCATTTGGCAATTCCAAATGTCGAGATCAGAAATATTTTTACCTCACAGATTATGGAATTTTTCAAAGAAACCGTTCCGAAAAACGGAGAGATGTTAAGGAATTTTTGTCAGGCTCTGAAAAACGGGGATTCGGAGACAGTCGAACACCTGTTAGGATCCTATTTGAAAAAGACGATCAGCATCCGTGATACTTTTGTAAAAAAACAAATGAAAGAGAACTTCTATCATGGTATTTTGCTCGGCATCTTAGGATTTGAGGATACATGGAGCGTTTCTTCTAATAAAGAATCCGGAGATGGTTACAGCGATATTCAGATAGAAACGGACGATGGGGAAACTGCCATGATCCTGGAACTAAAATATGCACAAAACGGGAACCTGGATACCGCCTGCCTGGAAGCTCTGAAACAGATAGAGAAAAAACGATACGAGGAAGCGCTCCTCGATGAGGGCATTGACCGTATTTTAAAATACGGGATTGCATTTTATAAAAAAAGATGCCGGGTGATGATTGCCGGTTTTGGAGAAGATTGATTGCAGATAAAGGGACCGTTGCAAAATAGATGTGAGTAATCATCTATGGAGCAATGGCTCCATTTTTATGCCTGAAAACAGAAAACAGAAAACGGACCCCGAAGAGCCCGTAATCCATGGTATAATTAGATATGCCTACTAACCAAAAATACCATAAAAATTATACCGAATTTAGCGAACCTTATCAACTGGTTTTGCCATTAAATTTGGAAGGTTTGGTTCCTGATGATGATTCTGTCCGACTGCTGAGCCACGAATTGGAGGAATTGGATTACAGCTTGCTGTATCAGGCTTACTCTGCCAAAGGCAGAAATCCGGCAGTGGACCCTAAGACCATGTTCAAGATCCTGACCTATGCCTACTCTCAAAATATTTATTTATCCAGAAAAATTGAAACAGCATGTAAACACGATATTAACTTTATGTGGCTGCTTGCCGGGCAAAAGGCACCTGAGCACAGCACCATTGCGCGTTTCCGTACCGGATTCCTGGCAGATGCCTGTGAAAATCTCTTCTATCAAATGGTAAAGCGGCTGGAAAATGCGGGCGGCTGTCTAAGGAAACCGTTTTTATTGACGGAACAAAGCTGGAAGCGTGTGCGAACAAATATACTTTCGTCTGGAAAAAATCCGTAGGGAAATGGGAAACAAAAATGTTCCAAGAAGATACAGGAGGCAGTTTCGCTTTTAAATCAGGAATACATACAAAGTTTTCAGGTAACTGAAGCCACAAGGACATAAGATCTTCAGGAAATCTGGCGTTTTCTGGAACGTCAGACCATCTACGACTGGCACACCGCCAGTTTTCAGGGTCGGAACAATTACTGCAAGACCGATCCGGATGCCACATTCATGCACATGAAGGATGACCATATGCGCAACGCCCAGTTGAAACTGGGATATAACGTACAGATTGCGGTAGACAGCGAATACATTGTAGCAACGGACATTTTCCAGGACCGCAATGACGTCTGGACTCTTGTTCCTTTCTTGAAAAGGATGGAAGAAAAACTTGGATTCCGTTATCCCAGTGTAACGGCAGATTCAGGATATGAAAGCGAAGAAGGTTACAGTTATCTGAGGGAGCAGAAACAAAAGCCCTATATCAAACCACAGACGTATGAGAAATAGAAAAAGAGGAGTTTTAAAAAGGATATCAGTAAACGTGAGAACATGGGTTATGATGAAAGGACAGATACCTATACCTGCCATGCCGGGAAGAAACTGCAGCCGATCTTCCTGAAAAAACAGACAAGTAAAAGCGGCTATGAATCCGAAGTAACCGTCTACGAATGCGAAGACTGCACGGGCTGTCCTTATAAAGAGAAATGTACAAAAGCAAAAGGGAACAAACGGCTGTACGTCTCCAAAAGCTTTTTAGAGAAACGGCAGGAATCGTATGAAAATATCCTAAGCGAGAAAGGGATCCAGTATCGGATGAACCGTTCGATC
>DVKZ01000045.1 GCA_018715775.1 Candidatus Fimousia stercorigallinarum
AATGAGAAATCCTGTTGAAAATATCAGTTTACTGCAGAAGCAGATCAATGATCTGCAGCTGGAAAATCAAATACTGAAAAACATTCTGGAACGTTCTGGTATTTCATATACACATGAAATTTCCCGTATCAGTGAGCCCGAAAACACAGAGGAGTATGATCCGGATCAGGGGGCGCGGATTATCCATCCGGGACAGATTACGGATGAAATGGCAAATCTATTTTATGCCAGATTCTGGGGGCGGCAGGATGTCTATGCGAAGAGAAGTGAAAAGAAAAGCACGGGGGAAGCAGGATATTATACGCAATGCCATAATCGTTGGGAGAAGATCTGCCCTAAAATGCGCCATGAGAAAATGAACTGCAAAGACTGCCCTCATCAGGCATATAAACAGCTGACGATAAAAGACATACGGGCTCATTTGCAGGGAAGATCTTATAATGGCTCAGATGTGATCGGTGTTTATCCGCTGCTAAAAAATGGAACATGTCGTTTTCTCGTGTTTGATTTTGACAACCATGAGAAAGGTGCTGAAAAGAAAGATTTTGCAAATATGAATGAGGCATGGATGGAAGAAGTTGAAGCCATGCGGACCATTTGCAGTTTAAACGGGATTGATCCTCTTGTCGAACGCTCCAGATCCGGAAGAGGGGCACATTTGTGGATTTTCTTTGATAAACCGATTCCGGCAGCGCTAGCGAGAAGATTTGGTTTTGCTTTGTTGGAAAAAGGGGCAGAGCAGGTTAATTTGAAATCATTTAAATATTATGACAGAATGCTTCCGGCTCAGGATACTCTTCCGGAAGGCGGTCTGGGCAATCTGATCGCGCTTCCGTTGCAGGGACAGGCTTTGCAAAAAGGAAACAGCGCCTTTATTGATAGTAATTGGAATGCTTATCCGAACCAGTGGGATGTGCTTTGGAGCAAGCCGCGGCTTTCTGCCGGTTTATAGAAACTAAGATAAAGGAGTGGGCGGCTTCAGATATTACAGATGTGGCAGACGACAATGAAAATGCAAAAGAACGGGAACAACCATGGAAGAAAGAAAAGCCGTTTCGCCGTGAGGATGTGAATGGAAAATTAAGTCTCGTTTTATCAAACGGTATTTATATAGACTGTCTGAATCTGAAAGCGGCTCTCCAAAATCAGATCAGGCGGCTGGCAGCGATAAGAAATCCGATTTTTTATAAAAATATTGCAATCGGTATGTCGAACTTTGCTACCGCTCAGTGGATCTATCTGGGAAAGGATCATCTGAGCGGGTATATTGAAATCCCGAGGGGCCTGTATGACAGACTGATTGAGAAGATAAAAGAAGCAGATATTCCCTTCGAGATAAGTGATGAACGTCAGTGCGGAAGACATATTAATGTTACATTCAAAGGAGAATTAAGGCAGGAACAAAAGCTGGCGCTGGAAGAGATGATGAAATACGATAATGGAATTCTTCAGGCGGCCACAGCCTTTGGGAAAACGGTTGTATGCAGCGCAATGATCGCAGAGAAAAAAGTTAATACACTGATAATCCTTGAATCTTCTGCTTTGCTGGAACAGTGGAAAGATGCATTGGATAAATTTCTTGATATAGACGAGAAACTTCCAGAGTATAGAACAAAAACTGGGCGGATTAGAGTGAGGAAAAGTCTGATCGGAAAACTGCAGGGAGCACATGATTCCATGACAGGGATTGTAGATATTGCTATGGCAGGCTCATTATGCAAAAAAGGCGAGTGGCATCCGCTGCTTGATCAATATGGAATGGTCATTGTTGATGAATGCCATCATGTAGCTTCATATACGATTGCAGAAGTACTGCAAAAAGTCACTGCGAAATATGTATATGGTGTTACAGCCACACCAAAACGATCGGATGGACTGGAAAAGATCAATTATATGCTGCTTGGCCCGATCCAATACAGTTATTCTGCAAAAGAAAAAGTAAAAGCGCAGGGAATCCCTCATCTGGTGTACCCAAGATTTACAAGGACGGTACTTCCCAGAGGTGTTACAGCAGAAAAGATGCATCCTAATGAAGCCTATGAAATGCTCCGGCATAATGAAGCGAGAGATGAACAGATCCTTTCGGATGTAAAAGATTGCATTGCGGCAGGCAGAACGCCGGTAATATTATCCAAATATAAGGATCACTCAGAAAGACTGTATGACCGGATGAAAGGGTATGCAGACAGGGTCTTTTTGATGACGGGAAACAATTCAAAGAAAGAACATAAGCAAATCCGTGAACAGTTACAGCAAACCGCTCCGGAGGAAACACTGGCGCTGGTTGCCACAGGCAGTCTGATCGGCGAAGGTTTTGACTTCCCGCGCCTGGATACATTGATCATGGCGACACCGGTTTCGTTCCGAAGTGTAGTTGAGCAGTATACCGGACGTTTGAACCGGAACTATGCAGGCAAGAAAGATGTAATCGTATTTGATTACGTTGACCGTCATATCCCAATGTTTGAAAGAATGTATGGAAAAAGGCTGAAGGCATACAAGCAGATCGGATACGAAATATGCAGCGGATTGGATTGTGAAAAGCAGGAAGCAAATGCCATTTTTGACAGAGAAAATTATAAAGAAGTATTTATGAGGGATCTGTTTGAGGCAGAACAGAGGATCGTGATATCCAGCAATGTCATCAGTGCGAAAAAGGTCTATGAAATTATAAATATGTTGAAAGAAAAGCAGGTACTGGGCGTAGAAGTGACAATCATCACCTGGGCTCCTGATGACTATGGCTTTGGTGATGCGGCATTTTGGATGCAATTACATGAGGATATGCGTCAGGCTGGGTTCTTTATTAAAACAGTGGAAGATTCCTGTGAAAATTTTGCGGTTATAGATCAGGAAATTATCTGGTATGGAAATATTCATTTGCTGGGTAAAGAAAAAGTTGAAGATAATATTATGCGGGTGAAGGATAAAAAAATTGCAGCTGAGTTATTGGAACTGGCGTTTTGTCCTTGACATGTACGATATAATTAAGAAAAACAAGGGGGCAAGATAAATGAGAGGATATGATTCAGCAGCATTTACAGATGAAGAAATTCTTATTTTTGTGGATTGTGTAAGGACAGGACAAAAAGGACCTTTGAATTCCGATAAACGGTATTATACTTGTATTGCTTATGCATTAAGCAGGATTGGCGAGAAGAGAAGGAAGCCGCGCTGCGGATTTTATGTCGATAAAATAAAAGAAGGACTGGCCAAAACGATACAATATGAACTTACGGAAGAGGAAATGCAGAAGATTGTATCTTATTGTATGGATGAAAGCCTCGAAAATACCGTGAATAATGCCAGAGAACACTGTGGCGAGGTATTAATCCGTAAATTAGAGAGAAGAGTGCCGATATTTGTAAGTAGAACAAGAAGGTTAATTGATTATTTGGATGATTAAAATGAAAGCATATACGCAATTTGTTATCAAAATGTTTGAATGTTTATCTGAGTTATATCAGGCGGATGAGAAAAGAATGAAAATAATCTTTTCAGAGGGAAAGGATTTTCTGACATATTCTCATCATCAGGAATATTCAGTACTGCAAAACGAATATGCCCGGTTATTTGTTTCTATAATTCAGAGCCATGCAGAGCTTTTTCATATAAATAATCAGCAATATCAATTAGAACAGTCCGGAATCTTTTCGGATGAAGTCAAGATCATACATAGCTGTTATCCGAAAAATCTCAGACGCTGGTTATCCGGTACGGTCGGACGAAGAAAATGCAGAGCAGAATTTTGTGTCCTGGTGTGGTGCCATGCAATTGGATGGAATGGGGCTTCCGACTGTCCGAAAAATAGGTTGGAAAAATGCCGGGAACGCATGCGGATGATATGTATGGAGTATTTACCGGACTGGAGGGAAAGTGCAGATTTTAGTATTGAGATGCTGTGGGCAGCAGCCAATGCTGCCTATCAGGCATCTCTTTTATAGGTGTTAGAAAATCCTGAACTCCGCCTATTTACGTAATTGCAACTATCAGTTGACATTTTTTCATGTAGACTTGGTAGTATGTAACCATATATTTTGTTATATTGAAAGCATCAAAGAAACAAAATGAAAAGTGGATCATAAGAAAGGAAGAAAATATGATATTGGGAGATAAGATTTTACAGTTGCGTAAACAAAATGGATGGTCGCAGGAAGAACTGGCGGCACAACTTGGCGTTTCCAGGCAATCCGTATCGAAATGGGAGAGTGGAACATCAATTCCGGATTTAGAAAGGATTTTAAAGATCAGTCAGATTTTTGGCGTCAGTACCGATTACTTATTAAAAGATGAGATGGAAGAAGCATCAGAAGAGGTAAAATTCGTCATTGAGGAGGAAGAAGAATCGCTCAGGAAAGTTTCGTTAGAAGAGACAGGAGAATACTTAGAGGAAATAAAAAGCTATGCTCCGAAAATGGCAGCAGCCGTGGCAGTCTGCATTCTCTCACCGATTCCGTTGATCTTGCTCGGCGGAATGTCAGAGTATGGAAA
Source organism: Candidatus Fimousia stercorigallinarum (assembly GCA_018715775.1). Taxonomy (GTDB): domain Bacteria; phylum Bacillota; class Clostridia; order Lachnospirales; family Lachnospiraceae; genus Fimousia; species Fimousia stercorigallinarum. Next base: position 4,492 of record DVKZ01000045.1, read on the forward strand.
ACTTTCTATAAATGAGAATATGGCCGGTGGGATTGGAACAGCAATTCTTTTGCTGCTCATTGCCTGCGCCGTTGGAGTATTTATTTCATTAGGAATAAAAATGGAAAAATATGAATATTTGGAAAAAGATGCGATTAAGACAGAATACGGGGTTGCGGGACTGGCTGAGTCGCGCAGGGATCAATTTTCCGGAACATTTCGAAAATGTGTGATTGCAGGTGTGAGCTTGTGTATCATAAGTGTTGTTCCAATGGTGATAGCAGCTGCTTTTTCACTGGGGGATATGATTTATATATATTGCCTGGTCGTGATCCTGAGTTGTGTGTCATTTGGAGTGGCGTTGTTTATCTGGTCTGGAATGATCAATGAAAGTTATCAAAAACTTTTGGAAGAAGGGGATTATACACGCGAGAAAAAAGAAGCAAATAGGAAGAACAGTCTTTTAACACAGATTTATTGGTGTCTGATTACGGCTCTCTATCTTGGAATCAGTTTTCTGAGCGGCAGATGGGAAATAACATGGGTCATTTGGCCGGTAGCGGGCGTGCTATTTGCCGCTGTTCTCGGCATAGCTAATGCTGTTAGGGGACAAAAAGAGTAAGTTCAGTTATACTTATTTGTTGCGAAAATTACTTTTTTTATTACGAAGTTGTTACAAAATGTGAAAAAAGTATTTACAAACATTTTGGAATATGATATAGTATGACCTAGTTGAGAAAAGATAAAGATAAAGATATGTATTTTGAAATGTTAGGAGAAAGTAATGAAAAATAAGTTTATTATTCGTTTGTTCGTTTTTATGATGATGTTATTTGTAGCAGCTGGAACGGTTTCTACAGTTGGGTTAAATGATGTATCTGCAGCTAAGAAGACGACAGGTACTCAGGTTGTAAAGTATGCGAAAAAGTTTGTCGGCAATCCATATAAGTATGGTGGAACAAGTTTAACAAAAGGAGCTGACTGTTCCGGATTTGTAATGTCCATTTATAAACACTTTGGATACAAGTTGCCACATTCTTCTTCTGAAATCGCAACGAAGGGAAAGAAAGTAAGCTGGTCTAAGAAAAAACCAGGTGATGTTATTTGCTATTATGGACATGTAGCAATTTACATTGGAAATAACAAGATTGTACATGCAAGCAGCAGCAAAACAGGAATTAAGATTTCGAACAAGGCAAACTACAGAAAGGTTCGCTGTGTACGAAGAATTTTAAAATAAATACAGATTTACATATCCCTGGGAAGAATCCCGGGGATTTTTGTATGATGGGCATGCCGTCAGTCTGTGGGGAAAGTCCTGATACGGGCGTTGCCAAAGGACTGAACAGTATGTCGGTGGTGAGAGAGAGGAGAGAAAATCTTCCCTGCTCGATTTGTAGCGAAGATGAACGGCATAATTT
>DVKZ01000046.1 GCA_018715775.1 Candidatus Fimousia stercorigallinarum
TTCTTCGGAAGTAAGACCCCTTGAAGACGACGAGGTAGATAGGATGGAGGTGGAAGTGCAGCAATGCATGGAGCTGACCATTACTAATCGGTCGAGGTCTTAACCGGAATGGCTGTTGAAAAAGTCTTGAATAAGATAGTCAGGCATGTTATAATTCTATATGTAGTTTTTAAGGTATATCCTTATACGGCCTAGTGGCTCAGTTGGTTAGAGCGCCGCCCTGTCACGGCGGAGGTCGAGGGTTCGAGTCCCTTCTGGGTCGTTTGAAAATTTTATATTTTCATTTTTATTATGGATATGGGATCATAGCTCAGCTGGGAGAGCACCTGCCTTACAAGCAGGGGGTCATAGGTTCGAGCCCTATTGGTCCCATTCAATTTGCCGTCGTGGCTCAATTGGCAGAGCAGCTGATTTGTAATCAGCAGGTTATCGGTTCAAGTCCGATCGTCGGCTTTTTTCTTTTTATATGGATGGATTCCCGAGTGGCCAAAGGGGGCAGACTGTAAATCTGTTGGCAACGCCTTCGAAGGTTCGAATCCTTCTCCATCCATTTGCTGATCAGTTAATCAGCAATTTTTTGATCATCGCGGGGTGGAGCAGTCTGGTAGCTCGTCGGGCTCATAACCCGAAGGTCGCTGGTTCAAATCCGGCTCCCGCAATTTACGCTGTTTTTAGCGCTTGAAAGTTAGAACTTGATAAGAACTTTTAAGCCCAGATAGCTCAGTCGGTAGAGCAGAGGACTGAAAATCCTCGTGTCGCTGGTTCGATTCCGGCTCTGGGCATTTCCATTGAACTGCTGTTTCAGCGTTCAATGTTAACATATATAGAGTATGGGTGTGTAGCTCAGTTGGTAGAGCACTTGACTTTTAATCAAGTTGTCCGGGGTTCGAACCCCCGCACGCTCATGGAAAACCTTGAGATTTATTCTCAAGGTTTTTTTTGTAATTAGATAAAAATGTTTTATAAAAGGTGTAGTATATAATGGAAAGTGTTTATGAAGTGATTAAAAAATACAACAAAAAAGATATTTATCCATTTCATATGCCAGGGCATAAACGGATCCCACAAGAAATATTTAAAGACGTCCATCCCTATGAAGTAGATTATACAGAAGTCGACGGTTTGGACGATCTGCACGAACCGGCTGAAATGTATCGGAGTTCTATGGATCGCATGAAAGAATTTTATGGAACACAAGAAACCTTTTATCTTGTCAATGGGAGCACGTCAGGGATCATGGCTTCTATTGCGGCTGTCTGTGATCTGGGTGATACGATCATTATCGGACGGAATTGTCATAAATCCGTTTATCGGGCAGTAGAACTGCTCGGACTTCATCCGGTTTATCTTTATCCGGAAGTTGATGCGGAAAATGGAATTGTTATCAACATGGAAGCAGAACAGGTCAGAGCAGTTGTGGATAACTATCCGGAAGCAAAGGCGGTTTTGTTGGTAAGTCCGACTTATGAAGGAATGGTTATGGATATCCGGGCAATCGCGAATGTTACTAAGAAGCAGGGAATTTCATTGATCGTAGATGAAGCACATGGAGCACATTTTTCTTTTGGGGAAGATTTTCCGGAGTCGGCAGTCGGCCTCGGTGCGGATATTGTGATCCAAAGCATGCATAAGACAATGCCGGCTTTTACGCAGACAGCTCTGCTTCATGTATGTACAGACCGGATTTCGGTGAAAAAAATGAGGGAAAGTATTGATTGTTTTGAGTCGACAAGTCCCTCCTATTTGTTGGCAGCTTCGATCGACGATGCATTTTTGTTCGGAAAAAATAGGAAAAAGGATTTCCATCAATATTTTTGTAAATTGATGGAATTTAGAAGGGAAATGGAGCGGCTTAATCATCTTTCTGTCATTCAGACAGATGATCCCGGTAAAATCGTCATTTCAACGTCAAAAACGAATATGACAGGAAAAGAATTATATGATATATTATTAAAGAAATACCATTTGCAGATGGAAATGGCACAAGAAACCTATTGCCTGGCGATGACTAGTATCTGTGACACTGACGAAGGATTTGAGAGGTTGAAAACAGCTTTATTGAACATTGATCGAACGCTGGAAAAGAATTGGAAAAAAACGGTTATTTTGAGGAAAGAAGCGGGGCATGAGATGTACTGTATTCCGTACAGAGCAAAAAGAATGCCGCAGAAAGACGTTTTATTAGAAGAGAGCAGCGGAATGGTCAGTGGAGAATATATATATCTGTATCCTCCTGGAATCCCTTTTTTGGTGCCAGGCGAAGTAATTCATGATGACTGTATTCGAAAGATGAAAGAATATAAAATCCAGTCATTAAATATTAAAGGACTAAAGGAGAAAGAGCAGCTTTATATTACTGTTCTGGATCGATAAGGAGAAGCATATGGCTGGTGTATTTATCACGATAGAAGGCGCTGACGGAGCGGGAAAATCTACGCAAATTGAAAAATTAAAACACTATTTATCTTGCAAAGGATATGATATAATACTATGTAGAGAACCTGGCGGAACTGTGATCAGCGAAGAAATCCGTAAAGTGATTTTAAATAAGGAATTTACAGAGATGGGTGATATGACAGAACTATTGTTATATACTTCAGCAAGAGCTCAGCTGGTAGAACAGGTGATCCGTCCTGCTCTGAAGGACGGAAAAATCGTCATCTGTGACCGCTTTGTAGATTCTTCTGCGGTATATCAGGGAATTGCAAGAGGAATGGGAATTGATCTCGTATACGAAGTGAACCGGTATGCGATCGGAAAAACGATGCCTGATATAACGATCTTACTGGATATACCGGGATCTGCGGGAATCCAAAGGAAAAAGAAGCAGGGCGAATTAGATCGGATGGAATTAGAAACGGCTTCTTTCCATGACAAAGTATCCGAAGGATATCGGATTTTAGCTGAAAAGTTTCCTGAACGGATAAAAAAATTGGACGGAACACAGCCGATTGAGGTGATTTTTGATCAGATCAAAGAAATTGTGAAGAATATCATCCAATAAAAAGAATATGAGAGAATAGTTTGCGGAAAAGAGGCGAGAAACATGAGGAATTTTGAAAACATTATTGGACATGAACAGAATATAGAGCATTTAGAAAACGCGATCGAGAATGGACAAGTTTCTCATGCGTATATTTTTAATGGAGAAGATGGTATTGGAAAAATGACAACGGCGAAAGCTTTTGTCAAGGCGTTATTATGTGAAAGCAAAAACAGCTGCGGAACCTGTCAGTCCTGTATACAAATTGATTCGGGCAATCATCCGGATGTGATCTATGTAACTCATGAGAAAGCGGGAATTACAGTTGACGATATCAGAGATCAGGTTAATCAGTCTGTTTTTGTTAAGCCGTATAGCAGCGATTATAAGGTGTATATTATTGATGAAGCGGATAAGATGAATGCTGCAGCACAGAATGCACTGTTAAAAACGATTGAAGAACCGCCTGCGTATGCGGTGATCATTTTGCTTTCTAATAATAAAGAATCCTTTTTAGAGACGATTGTCTCTAGATGTGTTGTATTAAATTTTGGTCCGTTAAAGGAAAGCCAGGTCAGAGAATATTTACATTCTCATTATGATAATATGAATGGAAGAGAGGATCTTGCCGTATCCTATTCTATGGGCAATATCGGAAAAGCCAAAAAAGTGATAGAATCGGATGATTTTAATGAACAAAAAGATTTCTGTCTGAATTTAATGGCGAATTTAGAAAAATGGGATATTCATGAGATTTTGTTGTCTTTAAAACAGATGGCATCTTACAAAGACTATATTTATGATCTGTTAGATATTATGACGATCTACTATAGAGATATCTTAATTTTAAAAGTGACAGGCCTTCCAAATAAGACGGTATTCAAAGAAAAATTTTCAGTCATGAAAAATCAGTCGATTTATCTGAGCTTTGAAGGCATTGATACGATCATCAAAGAGATTGAAAAAGCCAAAATAAGATTAAAAGCCAATGTTAACTTTGATGTGACATTAGAGCTTCTCTTATTTGTTATGAAGGAGAATGGAGAAACATGATAGAAGTCATTGGAGTCCGTTTTCGCAAAAACGGAAAGATTTATTTTTTCAGCCCCAGCGAGTTACCGATTGAAATCGGTCAAAATGTCATTGTTGAAACATCCAGGGGTGTGGAATACGGAAAAGTAGTATTAGGAAAAAGAGAGATAAAATCCGAAAAGATCATCTCGACATTAAAGCCGGTCATCCGAATTGCAACACCGGAAGATGATGAGATTAATGAAGAAAATAAGAGAAAGAGCAAAGATGCATTTCGCATTTGTCTGGATAAGATTGCCAAACACGGTCTGGAAATGAAATTAATCGACTGTGAATATACGTTTGATAATAATAAAGTGCTGTTTTATTTTACGGCAGACGGAAGAATTGATTTCCGTGAACTCGTTAAGGATCTTGCTTCTGTCTTTAAGACGAGAATCGAGTTACGTCAGATTGGTGTCCGCGATGAGACAAAGATTTTAGGGGGCATCGGTATTTGCGGAAGAAGTTTATGCTGTCATACGCATTTGTCGGAGTTTGTTCCGGTTTCTATAAAAATGGCAAAGGAACAGAATTTATCATTAAATCCGGCGAAAATATCGGGTGTATGCGGTCGATTGATGTGCTGCCTGAAAAATGAACAAGAAACGTATGAGTATTTAAATAAAAAGCTTCCGAATATCGGTGATCTTGTAAAGACTGTGGACGGGTATAAAGGGGAAGTTCAGAGAGTGAATGTCCTTCGTCAGAAAGTGAAGATTATCATTGAAGATGAACACGGTGAAAAAGATGTCAGAGAATATAAAATCAGTGATCTGAAGTTTAAACCGAAACGAAAGAAAAAGGTTAATAATCAGACAAACAATGAAGAACTGAAGCAACTGGAAGCATTAGAACGCAGGGAAGGAAAATCAAAGCTGTAATGAATGTAAAGATAATGCCGGGAGAACGGCTGGATGATCTGCAGATCAATAACTATCATATTCTTCAAAAGAGAGACGGTTTTTGTTTTGGCATTGATGCTGTCTTGCTCGCATCCTTTGCTAAAGTAAAGAGAGGAAAGACGGTTCTTGATCTTGGAACAGGAACAGGAGTCATTCCGATCTTAATGGAAGCTAAGACCGAAGGAAAGCATTTTACCGGATTGGAGATTCAGCCGGAATATGTGGAGATGGCTTCAAGGAGTGTCCTTCTGAATGGGCAGCAGGAAAAAGTTTCTATTGTGGAAGGTGACATTAAAGAAGCGGTACAAATATTTGGTAAAGAATCTTTTGACGTGATTACGACAAATCCGCCATATATGGTAGATCAGCACGGCATGCAGAATGAAAATACAGCAAAAGCAATTGCACGGCATGAACGGCTATGCACCTTGTATGATATCATTACACAGACAAAAAAGCTACTGAAACAGGGAGGTAGCTTTTTTATGGTTCACAGGACATATCGTCTGGCAGAAATTATTCATTTGATGGTGGAAGAAGGAATCGAACCGAAACGGCTCCGCATGGTCCATCCGTATATTGATAAGGAACCGAATATCTTTCTGGTAGAAGGGATAAAAGGCGGAAGATCGAGAATTAAAGTAGAACCACCGTTGATCGTTTATAAAGAACCGAATGTATATTATGATGAGATTTATGATATTTATGGATGGGGAGGAAGGAGATAGATCCTATGGCAGGACAATTATATTTATGCGCAACTCCGATCGGAAATTTGGAAGATATTACGCTGCGCGTGCTTGACACGTTAAAAAGCGTAGATCTGATTGCAGCAGAAGATACGAGGCACAGCATAAAACTGCTCAATCACTTTGGGATCAAGACAAAATTAACGAGCTATCACGAATATAATAAAATTGACAAAGCCATTTACCTCGTGCGGAAAATGGAAGAAGGCTTGAATGTAGCACTGATCACAGACGCCGGTACACCTGGAATCTCCGATCCTGGTGAAGAGCTTGTGCGACAGTGTCATGAGGCAGGTATCATGGTTACTTCGCTGCCGGGAGCCTGTGCGTGTATTACGGCATTGACGATTTCCGGAAAGCCAACAAGAAGATTTTGTTTTGAGGCATTTCTTCCAACCGACAAAAAGGAACGGGAAAATGTTTTCAGGCAGTTAAAAACAGAAACAAGAACGATCATTTTATACGAAGCACCCCATCGTCTGAAAAAAACGTTAAAAGAGCTGTATAAAGAACTCGGAGATCGCAGCGTTACGTTATGCCGTGAGCTGACAAAACGGCATGAAGATTATAAGATCATGAATTTAAAAGATCTGATCCAATATTATGAAGGACAGGAAGTAAGGGGAGAATGTGTGCTTGTGATCGAAGGGGTTTCTTTTCAGGAGTTGGAAAAAGAAGCTCAGGATGAATGGAAATCTATGTCGGTAAAGGAACATATGGATTATTATCTTTCTAAAGGAATGTCCAAAAAAGATGCGATGAAAAAAACTGCCAAAGACAGAGGCGTTGGCAAAAGGGAGATTTATCGAGAGCTGCTCGATGAATCCGAAGGATAAAAATAAAAGAGGGTATCGCAAAATCATCAAATCAGGTGACGGACTCTTCGGGGTCCGTTTTCTGTTTTCAGACATAAAAAGGAGAGCTATTGCTCCATAGATTACTCATCTATTTTGCAACAGCTCCAGAATGAAAAGTTAGTATGTAAGCACGAATACATTATGTGATTATTCAGAAATCTCGAATCCGGCAAGTCTTGCCAATTCTCTGATGGAATTTTTAGAAACTTTCTTTCCTTTGTATTCTATAAGATTTTCCATCTCTCCGGTAAAAATATCACTTGGATTATACTTTTTTAAGATGATCTGGTCGTCATCTACAAAGATTTCAAGAGGATCTCGTTCATTCACATCTAAATTTCTTCGTAATTCAATTGGTAATGTGATACGCCCCAACTCGTCTAACTTTCTTACAATTCCAGTACTCTTCATATCAATACCTCCTAAAACAAACGAAACAAAAAAATACGTATATTCAAATTACCATATATATTTCTTAATGTCAAATATTTACGTTAAAATTTAAGATATGAGTAAAAGATTCATAATATTTTAAAATTTTCATAAG
>DVKZ01000047.1 GCA_018715775.1 Candidatus Fimousia stercorigallinarum
TTCTTCGGAAGTAAGACCCCTTGAAGACGACGAGGTAGATAGGATGGAGGTGGAAGTGCAGCAATGCATGGAGCTGACCATTACTAATCGGTCGAGGTCTTAACCGGAATGGCTGTTGAAAAAGTCTTGAAGAAGATGGCAGGATATGTTATGATTCTATATGTAGTTTTGAAGGTACAAATATATTGAATATAGAGAAAAGATTAAAAGATTTCCTTTTAATCTTATTCTATTATAGGGGTATAGTTCAGTTGGTAGAATATCGGTCTCCAAAACCGCAGGTCGTGGGTTCAAGTCCTACTGCCCCTGTCAGAAAGCCTGAGAAATTTATTATTTCTCAGGCTTTTCTTAATGTACGGAAGAATAGGATGGAACAGCGGATATGATATTGGAACAGTTAAAAGAAACGGAAAATTTTACAAGCAGCGAGAGAATGATCGCAAAATATGTCCTGGAGCATGCGGAACATGTGGGACATCTGACAGCATCTGATCTTGCAAAGGAATCCTATACAAGCAAAACGACGGTTATCCGCCTGTGTAAAAAACTCGGTATGAAAGGTTATCAGGATTTTATCCGACAGGTTGGGATAGAAGCGGCAGAGTCTAAGCGCGTCAATGCCCTCTTAGAGTCGGAACCGTTTAACGAAAACAGCACATATGAGGATATTGTTCAGAAACTGCCATCGATCTATGACAGTGCAGTTGGCAATACAAAACTTTCTCTTGACCGAAATGTAGTGCGCAGAGTTGTCAACCGGATCCGACAAGCCGATAAGGTAGATTTTTATGGAAATGTCAATCGCCTGGAATAGAATTTTCCCAAAGGGAGATGAAGAACAGCCAAATGAAGCAGGGCTTCAATATTACGATGATGTCTTTGATGAATTGTTAAAGTACGGGATTCAGCCGATTGTAACACTTTCACATTATGAAATGCCGCTTCATCTTGCAGTAGAATATGGCGGATGGGCTGACAGGAGAGTGATCGGATTCTTTGTCCATTATGCGGAAACCGTATATCGCCGGTATAAAGATAAGGTAAAGATGTGGTTGACATTCAATGAGATCAATATGATGCTCCATGCACCGTTTAACGGTGGAGGGATTAATAAAAAAGCGGAGGAAATGGATCCTTCCGAACTGTATCAGGCAATCCACCATCAGCTGGCAGCATCCGCGCTGGTGACAAAGATCGGACATAAGATCGATCCTGAATTTCAGATTGGATGTATGATCGCTGGCAGTCCGCATTATCCGTTGACCTGCCATCCTTCCGATGTGTTAGAAGCACAGAAAAAAGACAGGGAATCTCTGTTTTTTGCGGATGTACACGTAAGAGGGGAATATCCGGGCTATATGAAACGATATTTTCGTGAACATAATATTCAATTTGAAGTGACGGAAAGAGACAGAGATATTTTAAAGAATACGGTAGATTTTATTTCAATCAGCTATTATATGAGTTATTGTGCGACCGCGGATCAGGAAAAAAACATCCTGTCACAGGGTAATATCCTGAGTGCGGTGAAAAATCCTTATATCGAGGAGTCTGAGTGGGGATGGCAGATCGATCCGGAAGGATTGCGCTATATCCTGAATCAGTATTACGACCGTTATCAGATACCGATTTTCATTGTGGAAAACGGGCTCGGTGCGAAAGATCAGCTTGTGGAATGTGATGGAACGTATACGGTCAAAGATGGATACCGGATCGATTATTTGAAACAACACCTGCTCCAGGTGTCGGAGGCAATTGCAGATGGTGTAGAAGTTATGGGCTATACCGCATGGGGATGCATTGATCTGATCGCCAATACGTCAGCAGCGATTTCTAAGAGATACGGAATGATCTACGTTGACCGCAACGATGATGGAACAGGAACGATGAAACGGTATAAAAAACAAAGTTTCGACTGGTATAAGGATGTGATCGCATCTAATGGAGAAGCATTGTTGAAAAAGGACAGGTAGAGAGATCCTGCATGAGAGAAGCGTATGGAATACGCTCTCATGCAGGATTTTCCTGTTTTTATAAGATCTTTTGTTTTATCTTTGGAAAATACTTGACTTCCATATAAAAGCAGAATAAAATACTTAGTAAACTAACTAAAAAGGAGCCATATGATGGAAACAGGAAAAATTATCAATAAAATTTCTCACCGTCTTCGCAGGCGTTCACAGGCAGTACAGGAATCCATTGGAATCAGTGAGGCCCAGGGAAGGGTTTTGAACTATATTTTGGCAGAAGGAGCTGTTCGCAATGTATATCAGAAAGATATCGAGGAGGAGTTTGACCTTAGACCGCCGACGGCAAGCAGTCTGCTTCGAAACCTGGAAAGGCAGGAGATGATCTCCCGTGTTCCGGATGAACATGACGGACGGCTCAAAAAACTGATTTTCACCGAAAAAGCGGATGAGATTCGTTCTGTTCTTGAAGAAGAGATCGTGGAAACGGAGCGGAGGCTTCTTTCCGGTATTACAAAAAAAGAACAGGCGTTATTTATGGAAATTGCAGAAAAAATGTTTCATAATCTTGATTAAGAGAGGTATCTAATATGAATGAACATGAATTAATGGCCAATATGAAGGTATCTAAGGCGGTCGCAAAAATGGCGATCCCAAGTGTGATCAGCAGTTTGGTCACAGTGATTTATAATATGGCAGATACCTTTTTCGTTGGAAGGACCGGCGATGCACTGCAGGTAGCAGCTGTCAGTCTGACGAATCCGATTTTTATCTTGCTGATGGCATTCGCCAATATGTTTGGGATGGGCGGCAGTGCAGTTGCATCGGTAGCACTCGGGAAAAAGGATGAAAAGAGAGTAAAAAATGTTACAGCCTTCGTTTTTTATGGATCGGTCATCGTTGGTCTGGTCTGTATGGCGGCTTTGCTCCTGTTTATGAGACCGATCCTGACATTGTTTGGAGCCAATGCGGAGACGTACGAATTTGCAAAAGGGTATACACTACATATATCATATGGAGCTCCATTTATCATCTGGTCGGCAGCATCCAGCTTTATTCTTCGTGTAGAAGGTGCTAGTAAGGAAGCGATGATCGGAAATATGATCGGAACGATCGCCAATATCGTTTTAGATCCCATTTTTATCTCTACGTTTGGTATGGGAGCCGCAGGGGCTGCCATTGCTACAACGATCGGAAATGTCCTGGCATGTCTCTATTATCTTTGGTATTTCCTGAAGAAATCGAGACTGTTTTCCATCCATTTCCGGTACTTTACATGTAGAAATGGCATTTTAGTTAAAATATGTACGATCGGACTTCCGACAGCCATCTTTTCCGGGCTGATGAGCGTTTCAACCATCATCCTGAATCAGATTCTCGTAGCCTATGGAAATGCGCCGGTTGCTGCGATCGGTATCGTATTTAAGGCCAATATGTTTATTACGTTTTTGCAGATGGGGCTGGCAAACGGCGTACAGCCGTTGTTCGGCTATAATTATGGTTCGGGAGATAAGGAACGTTTCCAGGCAGTGGAACGGTTTACGAAGATCTGTTGTGTGATCGTGGGCGTTGCATCGGTAATCCTGTATTATATTGGCAAAGATCCGATTATCCGTATTTTTATCGATGATAATGAAGTGGTTGCCTATGGTGTACAGATGCTGATCGGTTATATGTTATCCGGTCCGGTCATCGGAATTTTATTCACAAACATGAACTGTATGCAGTCCGTTGGACGTGCATTTCCAGCAACAGTACTTTCGGTACTGCGCCAGGGAATTCTTCTGATACCGCTGCTTTATCTGTTAAATGCGCTGTTTGGATTAAATGGCGTTATCTATGGACAGAGCATTACAGATTATATTGCAGTATTATTATCAATCTTCTTCTGGCAGAGAACAAAAAAGCAGATTATGGGATAAGGAAAAACGGGGCTGTCCTGAAACCGATTTAGGGGTCTAACATGAAAGGAAGATTATTCTACATTGGGATTCGCTGAATCATGAATCCCCAGCATGGATAGATTTCCATGTCTACGGAAGAAAAAGTAAAAAGGTTCTTTTCTCCCGTAGACAGACTCCTATATCTACGGAAGAAAAAGTAAAAAGGCTCTTTTCTCCCGTAGACAGACTCCTATATCTACGGAAGAAAAAGTAAAAAGGTTCTTTTCTCCCGCAGACAGACTTCCATATCTACGGAAGAAAAAGTAAAAAGGTTCTTTTCTCCCGTAGACAGACTCCTATATCTACGG
>DVKZ01000003.1 GCA_018715775.1 Candidatus Fimousia stercorigallinarum
ATCTCCTTTTAGGTGGATGGTTGATAGTTATTTGTGCAACTCTATTATACCATAAACCTTGAGGAGATATTTTATTTTGTATAATAAAAAATCCCGTATTTATGCGGGTTTTGGCGTTTCGCAAACGCCTAATTTTTTTTATAATGAAAGGAGAAATTGTTATGACAATGACAACCAGAAAGGCAATTCGGAAGTGAGCGTGAGATATATGCAGGCATGGGAAGAACGAGTGATCGAACAGCAGGCAGCGAAAGAAGAAGGACGAAAAGAAGGTAGACAGGAAGGGATAAAGGAAGGTTTTAGAGAAGCACATTTAACTCTGGTACGAAAAAAGCTGACCAGAGGATTCGATGCCGAACAGATTGCAGAGGCACTGGAATTAGACAGAACAGAAGTAGATGCTTTGATCGAAGAAATCCAATTAGATGAAAAAAGGCAGGAAAATGAAAGGTAAGAATAGGGCTGCCCTGAAAACATAATTCAGGACAGCCCGCTGTTTTTATCATACAAGTCCAACCATTCTCTTTTTATACTAATGTCATAAACCATTCTACGGTTGCCGGATCATAGTGTGAAAAGAATAAGCTTTCGCCTCCATCTAAAGCTTCAATTTTAGCCATTTCTTCTGTCGTCAGATTAAAATCAAACACTCGGAAGTTTTCTTCCATTCTTTCTACATGTGTTGATTTTGGAATAACAACAACATCACTTTGAAGCAAAAATCTTAAAGCAACCTGTGCAACAGATTTTCCGTATTTGTCTCCGATTTCTTTTAATACCGGATTCGTGAAATAATTATTTTTTCCTTCTGCAAATGGTCCCCAGGATTCAATCTGCGTACCATTTTTCTTCATATACTCTTTTGCAACTTTCTGTTGCTGGAACACATGCGTTTCTACCTGGTTAACTGCCGGTTTAATCTCAGCAAAGTGATTGATGTCCAGATATCTGTCCGGATAGAAGTTGGAAACGCCAATGGCTCTTACTTTTCCTTCTTTATAAGCTTCTTCCATAGCACGGTATGTTCCATAATAATCGCCAAAAGGAACATTGTCGGCAGCCGCGGAGAAACTGCACATTTCACAACCGACGATCACCCGTACAATGCAGCATCTGGAAGAAGCATTCGGAGTTTCTCTTTTTGTAAGGGGAAAGAATAAGATCAGCCTGAATGATACTGGCGAACACGCGGTTGTCCATGCAAGACAGCTTTTATTAAATGCAGAAAATGTACTTCGAACTGTCCGGGAATTTGACCGAAACCGCCGGACGATCACTGTCAGTTCCTGTGCACCGGCTCCTTTATGGTCCGCACTTCCTGCCCTTGCCGCAGCTTACCCTGATATGACCATCGCTTCTTCCCTGAAAAAGATACCGGTCATCTTAGACGAGATTCGTTCCGATACCTGTCAAATCGCGATTCTTCCGGAAGAATGCATACTGGAGCATCATCTGTGCATTCCATTTTTAAAGGAAAATCTATCCGTCTGTGTGCCAAAATCCCATGCGCTTGCAGAGAAATCTTCTGTCACATTTGCGGATATGAATGGATTTAATTTTCTTCTACGTTCTGAGATTGGATTTTGGGATGAAATGTGCCGTGTTCAGATGCCGGCATCCCGATTTTTTGTACAGACAGATGAGTATGCATTCATCGAATTGATCCGGGAATCCGCCCTTCCGTTCTTTACAACGAATCTCGCCGCTAATATTGTCGGGTTCGTACAGAACAGGGTCGAGATCCCGGTCAGCAATCCGGAAGCTATGGTAACGTATTACCTGATCTGCCATATGGATCATGAAGAATACGCAAAAATCCTCTGTCATTAAAGAATTTTTACTCAAATGAAGGATGTTGCTTCCATTTCCGCATTATATAAATATAATACGGCACTAAAGGGATCAGAGCAGCAATCCATGCGGCAGGATCCGATAGGCACACACCTGCAAAACTGGTCTTTCCTGCAACAAGGGTAACAATCGTGCTCCTTGCCGCCAGTTCAAACACTCCACCGAGCATTGGCACAAGCCCATACCCCATTCCCTGAAGCGTGTTTCTATAAAGAAAAATGCTTCCCAGGAATGGATAGCACCAAAATACCGTATGGAAATACGTTTCTGCTGCAGCGATCACACCAGTCTCTGAGGAGTTAACAAATAACAACATCATGTATTTGCCGAAGAAATATACGACAAACATGATGACCACACTCCAGATCCAGATCATAATCTGGGTATATTTCACCCCGGTTCTTACCCGATCCATCTTTCCGGCACCTCGGTTCTGTCCGACATAAGTCGCGGATGTCGCTCCAAAAGCAGTGAATACGGTCGAAATGATATTCTGCATCTTTCCTGCAGCCGAAAATCCTGCCATATATACCGCACCATAAATATTGACCGCGCCCTGCACAATGATCGTTCCGATTGCAGTAATGGAAAACTGGAGTCCCATCGGAATTCCAAGGGACAGAAGTCTTCCGATACTCAAAAAAGAAATACGAAAATCTTCTTTTTTCAGATGCAAAATCGGAAATTTCTTCACAATATAATAAAAACAAAGCAATGCTGAAATTCCCTGTGCAATTACGGTCGCATACGCGCAACCGTCTACTCCCATGCCGAAGCATACGATAAACACAATATCAAGCACAACATTGATCATCGCGGATATGATCAGAAAATAAAGCGGCGATCTGGAATCGCCCAATGCTCTTAAAAAGGCCGCCAGAGAATTGTAGGATGCTGTTACGATCAGCCCCGCATAAATAATTCTCATATAAGCCGTCACATCCGGCATAATTTCAGCAGAAAAATTCATCATCCTTAAAATCGGTTCATTCAATGCAAGGAGTCCGATCGTCATAAGGATCGCAAATGCTGCAGTCAGATAAACGGACATCGCAACATAGTGTCTCATTTTATTATAATCCTTTGCGCCAAACCGTTGGGATACGAGTATCGCAAATCCACTGCTCAGCCCCATTAGCCATCCGGTCACAAAAAACATCAGCGATCCGGTACTTCCGATCGCTGCCAGCGCATTGACGCCGATAAACTGGCCTGCCACAATGGAGTCCGCTACATTATAAAATTGCTGAAAAATATTACCCAGGCAGACCGGTACCATGAACCGTAGGATCAACCGTACCGGACTGCCGGATGTCATATCATTTGTAGTATTCGCTGCCATTTTTATAACATATGTTTGCGAAGCTCTGCTCCATCTTCTGCGCTTAAGTATGCCGGAGCAATGTCGAAGACAGTCTTACATCCGTCCTGCCCTTCTTTATTCAGGCGGTATGCGGCTCTTGCATATGCTACCAGAACAGAAGAGGTAAATTCAGGGTTGGAATCTAACTTCAGACTGTATTCAATCACATGTTTATTCTCATCGTTCCAGCCTGTCGATCCTGTGCGGATCACGAAACCGCCGTGAGGGATGCCTGCGTGGTCGCGCTGTAATTCTTCTTCGCTGATAAAATGTACTGTCGTATCATAATCAGAGAAATAATTCGGCATTGTCACGATTTCTTTTTCAATCGCTGCAAGGTCTGCTCCTTCTTCTGCGACAACAAAACATTCTCTTGTATGTTTTTCGCGGGTGGTCAGTTCCGGATCTGCACCGCTTCTGACAGCTTCCAATGCGCTTTCTACTGGAATCGTATACTGTCTTGCGTCCTTGACGCCTTCAATACGGCGGATCGCATCAGAATGTCCCTGGCTGACACCTTTTCCCCAGAATGTATAGTCATGTCCGCCCGGAAGGATTGCATTTGCGTATAATCTGTTTAAGGAGAACATTCCCGGATCCCAGCCCACGGAGATAATTCCGACATGACCGCTTTCCTTTGCTGCCTGATCGACATGTTCAAAATGTTCCGGAATCTTTGCATGCGTGTCAAAACTGTCGATCACGTTAAAATACTTTGCAAGTTCCGGTGTCTGAACAGGAAGATCGGTCGCACTTCCGCCGCATAAGATCATGACATCGATCTGATCTTTCATTGCCGGTGCATCTGCTGCTGCATAAACGGAAACACCTTCTGTCTGGATTTTGACCGTTTTCGGATCTCTGCGGGTAAATACTGCCACAAGTTCTGTATCCGGATTATGGCGGATCGCAGATTCAATTCCTTTTCCTAAATTTCCATATCCATAAATTCCAATTTTAATTGCCATAAACTTTATTTCCTTTCTAAAATTATCGTATTCCGTCTTATTATATAATATTTTGTTCTATTAATCAAAATATTTCTATTGATTTTCGTAAAATGACTATATTTTTTCAACCACCTCTTGTAAAGAAAAAATACAATGTGTAAAATCAAAACAGTGATTGCAATTTACAAAACAACATTTTAGGAAGGAGTTCTTTATGAAACACATACTAATGCTTTCCACCGGCGGAACGATTGCTTCGGAACCAACGGATCACGGCCTGTCCCCGGAACTTTCGGGAAATGATCTGCTGGCTCTGATCCCGGAATTAGAAGGGTTGTGCCGGATCAGCTGCAAAGAAATCCTGAATATCGACAGCTCCAACATGCAGCCGGAACACTGGATCCGGATGGCACATGCAGTTTCCGAAGCCCAGGATGCGTATGACGGAATCGTGATCACACACGGAACCGATACAATGGCCTACTCCGCTTCTGCTTTAAGTTTTATGCTGCAAAATCTGCAAAAACCGATCATTCTGACAGGCTCTCAGCTGTCGATCACGGAAGAGGGCACCGATGGCAAACGCAATATTTTAGATGCATTTCGCACTGCCGTTTCCGGCATTCCAGGTGTCTTTATTGTTTTTTGTGGAAGGATCCTGTGCGGAACAAGGGCAAAAAAGATGTATACAAAAGATTTTGATGCATTTCACAGCATCAATGCAGAAGATATCGGACGGATCCGTGAGGACGGAACCGTAGAGGTAAAAGATTTTCCGCGCCAGATCAAAGATTTTCAGCCGGATATCCGTCTAAATCCGAATATTTGTACATTAACTCTGCTTCCCGGTATGGATCCGAAATTATTCGACACGGTCCTCGATCTTGGATATGACGGCATCATCCTGGAAGCATTTGGATGCGGCGGCATCCCCAATCAGGAACGAAGCCTTCTCCCATGCCTGAAAAAGGCACAGGAAAAAGGAGTCATCGTTGTCATCGTTTCCCAATGTCCATATGAAGCAGTCGATCTTACCATCTATGACGTCAATGTACAGGCTGCCAGACTCGGAGCGGTATCAGGCCTCGATATGACCCTGGAAACCGTGACTGCAAAACTAATGTGGGTACTTGCACATACAATAGAGCCGGAAACAGTTAAAACGATGATGCACACCTGCTATGCAGGGGAATTTACCATATGATCCTCATTCCCCCTGCTTCTTTTGAAAATGCTGATAATCTTTCACCGAGTTCCAATTGCCGCCCCAAAAAAATCCATGTTCGGTAAACAATTGATAACAGAGATCATCCGTATCAATTTTATTTGGCGTATCTTGCGTGCGGTCCACATATTCTCCCGCATTTGCAGGAGAATAACCTTCCACCGTAATGTACGGATTGTAGAGAGGATTGATGTCGATCGCACGGCCATACGCATGCTGGGATAGATGATCGCTGCCAGGCACCGGCCGAAAATTGAAACAGGACGTATTATTATCTTCCATCGATGCTTCATCATCTCCATGATACACATCGATCAGAAGCATTTTTTCAATCGGATACGCATGCGCATACAGTTCCAGGAAAATTGCTGTCAGATCATCCGCCAGATCCCTGTGGCACACGAGTTCTCCGATATGCGTTTTCCCGTCAAAACCCATGTGCAGTACCCGGACATAACGGAGTTCTTCTCTCGAGACAACACAATCTTCTCCAAACGAAACTCCATCCATCCGTGCAAACACATGATCCGGAATTTCCTCATAATAAAACAAATCTGCAGAGTCCAGTTCTTCTAATTCACCTTCAGCTACAATGCTTCCCGCTTCTCTTGCATCAATATCCGCTTTCGTAACCGTTTGTTCTTCTGTAATTCTTTTCTTCTGTGTTGTGGATGACTGTTCTTCATTTGTACCACGAACATCGAAGTGGCATCCGCAAAACGCAAATGCCACAACAATACATAACATGATCAAATTTATTTTTTTCATACTTTCAACCAATGATTATAAGGTTAAGATTCCAAATGACTGCAGGAATAACAGAATCAGCAGAACAGGAGCGATCACTTTTATCATCACAATATAAAGTCCTCTTCGGTGGAATTTATATTTTCCCTGCGTTACTTCATCAATAACCGTACGCGGTCCGACAACCCATCCGATCAGGATACATTCGAAAAGCGCGCATAACGGCATGAGACAGTTGTTGCTGATATAGTCCAGGATATCCAGAATCTGTCCGACTGTTCCATTTGGCAGGGTTACTTCAAAATACAGGTAATTATAACCAAAGCATACGATCAGCCCGAATACGAATGCGTAAAGTGTAACAAGGATCGTACCCTTCTTTCGTGACCAATGGAACTTATCCATCAAACTGGAAACAATCGCTTCCATGATCGAGATGGAAGAGGTAACTGCCGCAAATACTACCATAACGAAGAAAACAAAGCCGACAATTCCGCTCATTCTTCCCATAGAATCAAATACTTTCGGAAGCGATACAAACATCAGTCCGGGACCGGAAGACATACCTTCTCTTCCCATAAACGTAAATACAGCCGGGATGATCATCATACCAGCAAGGATTGCAACAGCCGAATCAAAAAATTCGATCTGGTTGATCGAAGACATCAGATTAGAGTCTTTTCTCGCATAGGAACCATACGCGACCATGATTCCCATCGCTACGCTGATCGAGAAGAACAGCTGTCCCATCGCATCCATCAGGATAATGAAAAACTGCTGCAGCGTCATTCCTGTAAAATCAGGAACAAGATAGATCTTAAGCCCTTCCAGACCGGTTCTTGTCACACCGGCTGCATCCGTGTAAGAAAGAGTCATAGAATAAACCGAAATTGCAATAATGATGACAAATAAGATCGGCATCATGATCTTACTGCATCGTTCAATCCCGCCTTCTACTCCATTGTATACAACAAAGAACGTAATACCCAAATACACAAGCATCAGGACGATCGGCTGCCACGTTCCAGAAATAAACGATGTAAAATAACCATCCGCAGCCGCAGCACTTCCATTTCCGGTCAGATAAACAAGCATATATTTAATAACCCAGCCGCCGATCGCACAATAATACGGCAAAATGATCGCCGGGATCAAACAGGCAACTACACCGAGCGGTTTCCATTTCGGATGCAGGCATCCGAACGCCGTTAACGGTCCCTGCCCGGTCTTTCTTCCGATCGCGATTTCCGTCGTCAGTAACGTAAATCCAAATGTCAAAACGAGAATGACATAAATAACTAAAAATGTTCCCCCGCCGTCTTTTGCTGCAAGATACGGAAATCTCCAGATATTCCCGAGTCCGACAGCACTTCCCGCAGCCGCCATAATAAAACCGAGCGTGCCCGAGAAACTGCTTCGTTTTTGTTTCTCCATATTTTTTCTCCTTCTTCATTATATATTTGATGTGGTAACATTATACCCTCTTTCTGTTCTTGATTAAAGATGAATTTTTAATTTTTTTAATTAAATTTCATCCCTCGTTAATTTTTTTATCCAATTTCCATAATGAGACATCAGATACGCCGGTACACACTTAAAAATCTGGTCCGCATTCAGACAGCAGACAACAACAGCCGGCGGCGCTTCCACAACAAATGCCATAAAAAAGGAAAGTGGAAGGACGATCATCCAGATGCTGATCAAGTCCATTTTCACTACATACATCGCACTGCCTCCGCCGCGGATGATCCCATTGTTCGTCGGCATCTGATATGACATGCCGACAAAAACAACAGAGAGAATGATCAGGAAGGTATTCGCCATCTCCTTTGTCGCCGGCTGCAGATCATACAGACTCAGAACAGGGATCCGCAGGAAAAAGAGTGTGATCCCGCCCAGAATGCCAATCGACAGAAACATTTTCTGAAGCCTGTCGGAATACCGCATAACACGCTCCATATTTCCTTCCCCGATTGCTTTTCCGATCATGATCGAGGCCGTGGAAGAAGCTCCATATACAATTGATTTTACCATCATAAATAACGTCGATGCAGCGCTGTTTGCCGCAATGGCCGCAGCCGTCATATGTCCGAGGATCACCGTCTGCAGCGCGGTATTCAGCCCCCACAAGCCCTGTACAACAACCATCGGAAGTGTTACCTTAAAGTAATCTCTTGCAAGAACCAGATCAAACTGTAAAAAATCACGAAGTCTGAGCCGCAAATTTCTCTCTTTTAACAACACAAACCCTATGAGGATCGCACATTCCACAATCCGGGCAGCCAAAGTGCCGATCGCTGCTCCGCGCACACCGAGTTCCGGCGCGCCAAATCGTCCGAAAATCAATATGGCATTGATGATGCAGTTGGTAAAGAGCGCGATCACTGACAGAACAAATGCAATTTTCACGGTTTCTACCATACGAAGAGCAGCCAGTAACACCTGTGTTATGGCAAAAAAGAAAAAGGTAAACCGGATAATGGACAGATAACGCACCCCTTCTTCGATGATCGGTACATCAGATGTAAAAATCCGCATTGCCTGAAAAGGGAAGCAAGTCACAAATGCAAACAAAAGGACCGCCGTTACAAGGGCGGCCATCATTGCCGCCGCTGCAATCTTTTTCATCGGCTTTATCTGCATTTTCCCCCAGTACTGGCTGCCGAATATGACCATGCCGTCCCCAAGCGCACCCAGGATCTGCTGATAGACGAACTGGATCTGATTGACTGCCGCAACGCCTGCAAGGGAAGTTTCACTGTAGGATCCGAGCATGACGTTATCTGCAAGATTAACACTTAATGTCACGACATTTTGTAAAACGAGAATAAAATAAATAGAGAAAAAATTTTGGTAAAATGCTTTGTTTTTCATATGTATCTTGTTATTCGCCTTCCTGTTCTGAATGAAATATCTTTATTATAAACGATGAAAAACACATTGAAAAGTGAAAAAACAGACCGGCCGTCCGGAGTTCTCCTCCAAACGGCCGATCTGCTGCAAAAAAATGTAAAAATGTGTTACCAAAGGCTTTCTCTGGTTTAGGAAGGTTTATACATGAAAGGCATACCCGACCTTTCATATATGTATCAAAATAGAAATTTATTTTTATGATAAAGACAAATCTAGACAGCAGTTAAATTTTTTCCTGCTTCTATTAATTCGTCATTAACATCATCATCCGGTTCCCCCATGCAGATAATCCCCTCGCGTCCGATCACTTCTGCACCGGCATTTTCGCACCGCTCTACCCAGTCATCCATCCATTCGCCGTTACCCCAGCCATAAGAGCCGAATAAAACAACTTTTTTACCAGACAGCTGACCTTCCAGGTCACACATGAACGGTTCCATTTCTCCCTCTTCGAGCTGTTCAACACCCATAGACGGGCATCCCAATGCAAATGCTTTTTCTTCTGCCAGTTCTTCTGCAGAAACAGCATCCACCGACAATACCTCTGCTTCTTTTCCGGCAGCCTGAATCCCTTCTGCGATCTTATCTGCCATCATCTGTGTATTTCCTGTTCCACTCCAATATACTACTTTTACTTTACTCATCTTTTTTGATCTCCTTATATGTTGTTCTATTTATACGGCAATCTCATAAAACTTCTTGCCTTCCAGCACCTCATGGATTGCCACTTCCCGGGCTTCATCATAACGCCGGAACAGTTTCTGTGCCCGTTCCTTGTCCGAATAAACTTTCCAGTAGCCGGTTAACAGGCTGTTCTGTCCATTGTTTTCAATAAATCCTTCGACATCCTCCAGCGGATATCCGAGAAACGCTCCGATTTCGTGTGGAAATTCCTGGCGTTTTCCATATGCAGACTGAAATCTGCTTTTTAAACAATTCAGGATTTCATCCAGCTGACCGCATTTTCCATATCCGTACTTTTTCAGGAAGTGTCTGATCTGTCTATCCTGGAGCAGTTCACGAAGCTTAGCTTCCCGATAAAGCAAAAGGATGATTTTTTTACAGTTACGATACATCAATTTACACTTTGCGTTCATACGGCTTAGCATCATTCCCATCGCCTGTGCATCTTCCGGTTTCAAAACAAGCAGCGCGGAATCTTTGATCCCTTTTAAAAATGGGGCGCAGTGTAATGCGATTGTCATATGAATATAAGCATCTGCAGTTGTAGTTCTGTAATAATTTTTCATTAATTCGATCGGCATTTGAATTTCCTTTCTTGTTTCTTATCTGTGATATAGATTAGCATAGAAAAAACACAATTTCAATAATGAAATTGATAATCATTTTCATTTTATGCCTTATTGAGAATTGTTCATCAATAAAATCCTGATATCATAAATAAAAAACCTTTATTTATACTTTATGTTATTATGCTACAATAGATATAAATTTATGAAAAAAGAAAGAGAGGAATCCGGACAATATGTTTCATATATTAGTTGTAGAAGATGACACACATACACGTGCTTTAATGGAAACGGTCATTGCAAAAGAAGGTTATACGGTATATACGAGTAAAAATGGAATCGAAGCATTAAATGCATTTGATAAATATCATATCGATCTGATCGTCCTTGATATTATGATGCCGGAAATGGATGGATATGAATTTACGAAAATCATTCGGGAATGGCAGCCCAATATCCCAATCCTCATGGTATCCGCCAAACAGCTGCCTTCGGATAAGAAACGGGGATTTTTAGTCGGTACAGACGATTACATGACTAAACCGGTCGATGAGGAAGAAATGATGCTCCGCATCAAAGCACTTCTTCGCCGGTCCAATATCGTCAATGAGCGCAAAATCGTGATCGGAGATGTTACTTTGAATTACGACGAATTGAGCGTAACAAGAGGCTCTGAAGTACAGACACTGCCACAAAAAGAATTTTATGTATTGTACAAGCTGCTTTCCTACCCGAATAAGATTTTTACCCGTCTGCAGCTGATGGATGAAATCTGGGGGTTGGACAGCGAAACGACAGATATGACGGTAAATGTCCATATCAACCGTCTCCGCAAACGCTTTGAAGGCTGGAAAGAGTTTGAGATCATAACAGTCCGCGGACTTGGTTATAAGGCGGTGAAACATGCGTAAGAAAAAACACATCGGCTTAAACCTCTGTCTGACACTCTATATCTTTTTGATCAGTTCTGCAACAATGATTTTGGCCGTCTGCATTATTTTAGGACTACTGCGCTTTCATATCATTAAAATGCCGCTGTTTAACGATCCGATCGTTGGAATCCTGATTTTTCTTTCCCTGCTGAGCGTTGCGATCAGCACCTCTATGGCACCGTTTTTAGCACATTTTCCGCTCCGGCCGCTCAGACGTCTGATCAGGGCGATCGACGGTCTTGCAGAAGGCGATTTTAGCCAGAGGATCCATATGGACTATCCGCCGGAGCTGCGGCATCTGTCCGAAAGTTTTAATTCTATGGCTGCAGAACTGGAAAGTACAGTGATCCTCGGAAACGATTTTATCCGTAACTTTTCACATGAATTTAAGACACCGATTGTCTCCATTAAAGGATTTGCCAAATTGCTGAAAAACGAATCTCTTTCAGACGAAAAGAAAGAAGAGTATCTGGATATCATCATCCACGAATCGGATCGCCTCGCTACGATGGCCGCAAAAATCCTGGATCTGTCAAAACTGGAAAAACAGACTGAGCTGACACAGATCTCCACGTACAATCTGGCAGAACAGATCCGTCTTGCATTTCTCATTTTAGAAAACAAATGGTCGGCAAAAGAAATTGATTTTTCCATTGATCTTGAAGAAATTAAGATCAGTGCCAATAAAGAGATGATGGAACAGGTTTTCGTCAATCTGCTGGATAATGCAATCAAATTTACACCGGAACACGGCTTTATTTCGATGTCTCTGACCAATGACGGTGATGAGATCTGCTTTCGGCTGAAAGATTCCGGAATCGGCATGAATGAAGAAACCCTTTCTCATATTTTCCAAAAATTCTACCAGGCAGATGCCTCCCGCCAACAGGAAGGTAACGGTCTTGGGCTTACCCTCGTAAAGCAGATCATCGATCTTCACCACGGTCAGATTAAAATTCAAAGCGCCGTCGGTGCCGGAACCGAAGTTACGGTCACACTTCCTTGTTACCGTTAACCGCATATTCTAACGGGGAAAACTTTCCCGGATACATAAAACTCCATACCCAATCTGATCATTTGGATATTGTGCAAAGCCCGGAAGCGGCTTTGCACTTTTTTGTAAATACGCTTTCAGCTTTTCTCCGTATAAGTACGGGTCATTGCCCTTTTTAATTCCCCATTCCATAAGAAGCGCTGCAGTTCCTGTAACAAATGGCACTGCCATGGAAGTTCCGCTCCTGACTGTGCTGCCTCCTCCTGGAGAAGCAGAAAGGATATCGACGCCGGGAGCGGCAAGATCCGGTTTCCTAACCCCCCATTCTTCCGATCCGCGTCCGGAAAACGGAGCATATGTGTTATTTTTCGCATTATAGGCGCCAACAGAGACGACAGTATCCGCTGTGGACGGTATCGTCAGTGTCAGACTCGTATCCGGTACAAAAAAACGCGTATTTCGACTTGTGACCTCCGATACCGGAAGCCACATTGCATACATTCCATCTTTAATCTTGCCGGGAATCAGAATCACCGTCCAGACGCCGCTTTCTACCTGTTCCTGTGCAGAAAACAACAAAAAAATCTCCTGCCGCCGATTATATGGTGTTGGCATTCCCCAAAAAAAGGACAGTGCCGTCTGCCCGAATTTCCGTTCGGCAAATCCTGTCTGTCCATCAATCCTTTGTTCTTCCCCGGAAGGAGACCGTATCTCAACTACCACCTCATCCGCATAATTTTTCCAAATCTGCAGATTCCATGAAGTTTCATAGGGAGCGACAGAAATTTCAATCATTTCAATCTGGCCCTCCCGGAGCCTTCCCTGCTTATGTCTTCCGGTATCCCCTTCATTTCCTGTCCCGACGCATATACTCGTTTTCCACAAAACCGCCGCCTGATCCATATAGTTTTCCAACAGGCTGTTTCCCAAATGATCTCCATAATTCGTTCCATAGCTGATATTTATCGCAGCCGGTTGCTGCTTCTGCTGCGCTTTGCGAATCAGAAAATCCACCGCCCGCATGAGATTCGTCGTTCTGGATAATTCTCCCTCCAGGCTCCGTCCTAATTTTACCAGCATGATCTGCGCCTGCGGTGCAACACCCCTGTTTCCTGCAGCGATGGCCGCTACATGCGTGCCATGTCCTGACAGATCTGTTATCAAATTTTCGCCATTTTCCAGAGCCGTTTGTATCTGTACTTCATCGTAGTACCGTCCGGTCGTCTGATCCCAGATCTCAACAAATGCACTTTTTCCGTCCGGACGGATAAAATCCGGATGCCGAATATCTACACCGGAATCAACGATCCCAACTAACACACCTTCTCCGCCCAACCTCAGAGTTCCGCCGGTTGGAAGCGGACAGGAGGCACGGATCCCATGTTCCACAAATGGCGAGATATGTTTTGCTTTTTCAATATATATGACCGATGATTCTTCGGAAAAAGATTCAATCCGATCTTCCCGGATCGTAATGACCGCATAATTTCCACTCAGAACATCTGCCTCCGCTTCATATCGATCTGCGAGGGATAAGAAAGCCTCCGATGATCCCGCAAAACGGGCGATCAGTTCCCATACCCGGCGTACCGGATCATACCCCGCACGCAGTT
Organism: Candidatus Fimousia stercorigallinarum; assembly: GCA_018715775.1. Taxonomy (GTDB): domain Bacteria; phylum Bacillota; class Clostridia; order Lachnospirales; family Lachnospiraceae; genus Fimousia; species Fimousia stercorigallinarum. The sequence goes on from DVKZ01000003.1 coordinate 13,839, forward strand.
CCGGGCTGTTTAAGAGCTGTTGCCGCGGAATCTGCAAAGCGAGATTTAACTGATCGTCGATTTTTTCATTTTCCATATCTGCCTCCGGCATGCTTTTCTATTACTTTATGTCCGGAATCTCAAATGTTTCTCCTTCATGTGAGATTTTGTGAAAGCGTTTCTCATACTTTTTACCGGCTTCCGTCTGCAGATAGGCATCACACAATGCATAATCACCCCACATATGCATCGGAAATACGATTCTTGCTTTCGTATGTTCCATAAAATAATTCATTCCCCATGCATAGGCGCCTTCCTGTCTCGGATCGAGCAGCATAAACGCCAGATCCATGTTTCGATCCTCCATCTTATCGATTTGCCGGATAAATCCCGTCTTCATAGCTGCATTCTCCTCTTCCGGCTCGCCGATCCAGTGCCACCAGTGCAGATCCCCGGCATGATAGATATCTCTGCCTTCCGCACGAACAAGAAAAGCACATCCCTCATCCGTTGATTCATACGTATCCACTGAAATCTCCCCGATTTGATACGACTCATTCCAGTTCACGAGCTCATACGGTTCTCGCAGCGTTCGTTTCCGATATTTTTTCACATCTTTTGATATAATAAATGTGACATCATATCCCCGCTTCCTGAGATCAAAAATTTTCGGATTATAGTGATCCTGATGGAAATGCGATACAAACACATACCATTTTTTCCCGGAAATCTCCGGTATCGTTCCTTTTTCATAGTCAAATAATAATACGGTCTTCTCAAGTTCTACCAGATAACCGCTGTGGTCAATAAACGTAACTTTCATCTGTCTCTCCTATTCCTGATGGATGATTTTTTCACGGATATTCTCATCAAAGACTCCGTTTTTCAGCATATCAATTTCATATTTATACGGCGGAAACGATTTTTTCGTTCCTGGGACTTTAACATACGGAGTTTCCAGGATTTTTGGAATGTCCATAAAATCCGGATGGTGGACGATCCGGTAAATAGCATCAAAACCAATCGTTCCAAAACCGATATTTTCGTGTCGGTCTTTTCCGGCTCCCATAGGATTCTTACTATCATTAATATGGAAAACCGCAATCTGGTCTTTCCCGAGCACCCGGTCAAACTCATCGATGACCGCATCAAACGCTTCGGTAACCGGGTATCCGCTATCGTTTGTATGACAAGTATCGAAACACACCCGCAGATGTTCCGGATATCGGACGCCCTCGTATATACGCGCCAGCTGTTCAAATGTCCTTCCCAATTCACTTCCTTTTCCCGCCATTGTCTCTAAAGCAATCTTCACTTTCATATCTTTCGTCATCACTTCGTTAAGACCCTCTATGATCCGGGCAATTCCTTTTTCTTCGCCGGCTCCGACATGTGATCCCGGATGCAGGACCAGGCGGTCCGCTCCCATAGCTTCCGTCCGTTCCAATTCGATTTTTAAAAAATCTACAGCAATCTCGAAAGTCTCGTTTTTCACCGTATTTGCCAGATTGATGATATAGGGCGCATGAACGATGAATTCTTCAATCCCATTTGCTTTCATATATTCCCATGCTTCTTCGATCCGAAGTTCGGCAATTGCTTTTCTTTTTGTATTTTGAGGCGCTCCCGTATATACCATAAACGTATTGGCTCCATAGGAAACAGCTTCCTTTACAGAACCGAGCATCATCTCTTTTCCTTTCATTCCAACATGTGATCCTATTTTCAGCATAGCATTCTCCTTTATTTTTTTCTTGCTCTATTGTATCACAAAACCATCTGTTCTTCTTCCAAAATATGTGCAAGAAGCGGATTGACTTTTGCTTTTCATTGATTATACTTTTTATTATGCAAAGAAAAGGAGAGAAAAACATATGGAATTAAGTATTTTATTAGCAGAGCAGATCATCGCGCTGTTTTTAATGGTTATTCTGGGATTTTTACTCGTAAAGATCCATTTGCTCAAAGTCGATGACAGCGACGTACTGTCGAAACTGGTGGTATTTGTATTTTCCCCCTGTGTACTGATCCAGTCATTTACTCATACGCATTTTTCCATCAGTACATTGTCCGGATTACTACTTGCCATCTTCGGTGCTGCAATCGTACACGTCATTTACATCGCCTTGAGTAAACTCGGAGAACGATTTCTCGGATTAAACAACATCGAAAAGGCTTCTTTGATCTATTCGAATGCCGGCAATCTGATCATTCCGCTTGTTTCTGCAACGCTTGGCGATGAATGGGTATTCTATTCCTGTGCCTACATTATCGTCAGCACATTTTTATTTTGGAGCCATGGCAAGTCCGTCATTTGTGAGGAGACGAAGATCGAACTAAAAAAAGTAATTACGAATCCGAACATCATTGCGATCATCCTCGGTCTGATTTTCTTTTTGACCGGATTTCGGCTTCCTTCGATCTTAGACAGCTGTACAGCCTCCCTCGGAAATATGATCGGACCTGCCAGCATGCTTGTGATCGGAATGGTCATCGCCGAAATGGATCTAAAGCGCATTTTTACCAACCGGCGTGCCTATATGGTCTGCTTCGGCAGGCTCGTTCTGTATCCGCTCATTACGATTTTGGTCTTTTGTTTTTCCGGCATCTTAACGCTGCACGAACAGGCTTCCCATATTTTATTAGTGACTTTGCTGGCGGCCTCTGCACCATGTGCGGCAAATGTAACACAAATTGCCCAGATTTATCATAAAGATGCGGTTTATGCAAGCTCGATCAATGTGATCACTGTCGTTTTTTGTATGATTACCATGCCGATTATGACGGCAATCTATTTCATCTTTTAAACAAATGTGATAAAATAAGATAAAACAATATGAAGAAAAGGAGGTATTCATGAAATCGCTAAATGAAATCATTGGACAGGCAAAGCTGACAAAAGTCGGTACGATCATCGCTCGTTATATATTAGATCATACGACCGAAGCATGTTTCATGACATCTACGGAGTTGGCTGATACATTAGATGTAAGTGAGGCTTCTATTATTCGTTTTTCCCGCTCAATTGGTTTTAGTGGATATATGGATTTTCAGAAATATTTACACAAATACTACTTGAATACACTTACAAAGAGTCCAGATCCGATTTCAGATCCGACAAAACATTTTGCAGAGTCCAAAGAAAACCATTCACCGGAAGTATATTTTGGAATGGAAGAACTCAAGCTTGCTGATGCGAATTTAAAAAGCATCTTCTCGTTAAATGAAAAAGAGCTTTTTAACCAGACCCTTCAGACAATTCTGAATGCAGAAAATATTTATATTTTTTCCTGCCCGTCAAATACCGACCTCGGAAACCGCCTGTATTATTTATTAAAACTCGTTCTTCCGAATGTCTACACCGCAGGAATTAATCCCGGAACTGCTATCGACCACCTATGCGATATTTCAGAAAATGACTGCTTAATCTCAATCTGTCTGCCGCATTATTCTAAGTCTGATCTATCTGCCCTGTATTTTGCTAATGACATGAAGGCAAAGAATATTGTGATCACAGATCTTTATAATAAACACCTGCCGATACTCAAAGAATTAGCCGATATCGTACTACGGGTGGATATCGGAAATGGGTCTTTCTTTCCAGTCCTGACCGGAGCTTTCTTTTTGATTGAACTGCTTGCAGACAGTATCAGCCGCAAAGTTGATGATCATAAAGTAACAGAACGTCTGGAACGGATCGAGCGCTATACTTCTTATATTTAAAAAAGAAATGCCGCAGCATCAAAAACATCCTTTGATGCTGCGGCTCTTTTTCATTGATTATTTACTTCTTCTTCGTACTACCACTACAACAACACCGATGATCAATAATGCAGCCGGTATGCCGATCACAGATGCAAAAGATACCATCTGTACGGCAGCTGTCGTATAAGTTGCTGTATCGCTGTCTCCGGATTTTGCCTTGATAGAGATTTTATCTTCCTGCTGCGTCAGAGAATTAACACAGTTTGATATAAAATCAGAGTTTGCACCGGATACGTAGGCATCGATCTCACTTAAGATCATATTCGAGCATCCGATCACGACTGCTTGCGGATTTCCCTCTTCATCGACCGTTTCTGCTGCAAGAGCAAACGGTCCGTCAATATCACCGTCTTCTTTTTCTATCGTATTGCTTTCTGTATTCACCTTGGAAAAAGCATCGTCCGTGGTCGATAACAGTACCGTCGCATCGTCGGTTACTGTCAATCCCTTCGATACCGGCGTTAATATATAAGAGGAGTTCGTGATCAGACTGTCTGTGATCTCAGAACTTTCAATCGTTGGAAGAATGTACGTCGGATACCCCTGCATATACTGGGAAGCATCCGTTTCTACCACGATACCGTCATTAATTTCAACACCATAGGTGCCTAACAGGCTTTCAAAGCGGCTCAACGAATCCGCCTCTACATTACATACATAGAACAGCTTTCCGCCATCTTCCATATAAGATCTTACTTTCTTAAGATCCGCTGCCGTAATATCGCTTGTCGGCGCATTGATCAAAAGGATCGCACAATCATCCGGGACTGCTTCCTCTGTCAGCAGGTTCAATTCTTTAAATTCATAGTTATCGGATTCAATCGTACTCTGGAAAGAACTGTCAAACTCCTGTTCTCCATGACCGGTCAATGTATAGATGATCGGTGTTTCATCGGAAACAACATAATTGATCGCCGAAGTGATGCAGGATTCCAGATTAATCCCTGTTGTATAATTTCCGCTGCTATCGATATCATACGTAATAAAATCATCTGAAGATACATATCGGGACTTATCACCGGAAACAACGATCACATCGCCTTCTACCGCAGTCTGGCTGCCCGACAGATATTCACTTGCAAAGTTCGGATACAGCTCCATATCCCGATATCCGATAGAAACATGATCGGAATTCTTTTCATACTGTTCCGCAATCTGCAAGTAACTGTCATCCACATTTTTCTTGCTGGCAAGAAAATAGATCGTTACATCATCTTCCAGATTTTTCAGGATTTTCTTAGACTGAGAGGAAAGTGAAAAGATTTTATTTTCCGTCACATCATAACTCCAGTTTACTCTCGTCACCAGAACATTGGCAAGCACCGCAATGATGATCACAAGGACGATCGACGTAGCCGATAAAGCTCCCAGTGTCTTCTTGGCTTTTACTCCGGCAATAGGAGCTGCTTTTGTTTTTTTCTCGGATTTCTTTTCCCGTTTCCATTTATGTTTTAAATTCATTTTATCCGCACCTCCTTATTTCCATCTTCTATGCTCTAAAATCTGTGTTCCGATAAAAAGAGACACAACAATAAACGAACAATAATAAACAACAGAGGATACATTTAATACTCCATTGATAAAGTTATTAAAACGGTCCATTAAGGAGAACCATGAAATGATATTAGCCATTCCATTATCATACAATTCCGGCTTCCAAACATATACGCCAATAACCGCTGCAATCGGAACAATACCGGAAATCGCCGTTATGATCTTATCTTTCGTTTCCGCATAAAACATCCATGCCAGCAGACATGCTGCTACAATAAGTACCAGCATCGTAAAAATGCCGTTTGACGGGAACATATCCGTAATATACGGCATCATAAACATCAGTAGGAACAGAGCAAAACTCAGTACCGCTGCGATCATCTGATGCTCTGTCACACAAGAGATCAGAAGTCCGATCGCGATCAGCCCGGCTCCTAGCAAAAAGGTCCCTAAAAATCCGGTTAATGTCATCGGCCAGTTAACGGTTCCAAACATGCTCGTAAATAACGGGAACAATGCAATGATCAACAGAGATATCAAAAACAGTGTGACCGCTGCCAGATACTTGCCAAGCACGATTTCCCATGTCCGTACCGGCGCAGTAAATAACAGCTGATCCGTCTTTTGCCTCTTTTCTTCCGAAATCAGCCGCATGGATAAGATCGGGATGGCGATCAAAAAGATGATCGTTACATTTCCTAATACATAACTTGCAAAATTGGTAACCGCATTGATCACACAATAATAAACATAATAAATTGCAATGGCTACCGTAAAGAATGCCAGATACACATATCCGGTCATTGAGTAGAAATAGCTTTTCAGCTCTTTCAGATAAATTGCTTTCATTTTATTTCACCTCATTTTCCTTTCCGGTAAGCTGTAAAAATACATCTTCCAAAGATTTTGTTTCATGTTCCATATTCAGGATCGGAATCTTCTTTTCTGCAAAATAGAAGAACAGCTGATCTCTGACATCTTCCTCGGATTCAACGATTTCCGCCTTGATCAGCCACTGGCCGTCATCTTTCGATTCCAACTCGTAAGAAGAGAAATATCCGCATTCCGATGCGGCCATATCAATATCTTCCTTCTCTCCTTTTACTATAATATTCAGAGCATCTTTGTCTCCCAAGTGTTCTTCCAGTTCCTCTGCCGTACCCTGAGCAATCACTTTTCCCCGGTCAATGATGATTACGCTGTCGCATACCGCACTGATCTCCGATAAAATATGAGAACTTAAAATAATCGTATGCGTTTTTGCCAACTCTTTAATCAATTCCCTCATATTTATGATCTGTTTCGGATCCAGACCGACGGTCGGTTCATCCAGAATCAGCAATTCCGGACTTCCCAGCAGAGCCTGAGCAAGACCAACACGCTGTTTATATCCTTTTGACAAGAATTTGATCAGTCGATTCTCATATTCTCCCAGCTCTGTCATCCGGATCACTTCCTCAACCTGTGCTTTTCGCTCTTTCTTTTTAACTTTTTTTAACTGTGCCACAAAATTTAAATATTCTCTGACTTTCATATCCAGATACAGAGGAGGAATCTCCGGCAGATATCCGATCAGTTTTTTCGCTTTCATCGGTTCTGTCAAAATATCATAGCCGTCAATCTTTACTTCTCCCGAGGTTGCAGAAAGATATCCCGTCATGATATTCATTGTCGTCGATTTTCCCGCGCCGTTTGGTCCGAGCAGACCCAGGATCTGCCCTTTTTCCACCGTAAAATTAATACCTTGCAGCGCCGTTTTATTTCCATACTGCTTTACTAAATTTGTAACTTGTATCATCGGTTGACTCCCTTCTTTCAAATCTACGACTCATTATAAATCATAAATGCGAATACTTTGTGAACAATGGTACCTAAAATAAAATTTTCGATACAATTATCATAATAAAAAAACTGCCGTATTTTTATACGACAGTCTTTTGTATCCGGGAAAGGTACGCGGCAAATCCGGATGCCTCCCTTTTTCGTTAAATGCTTTCTCCGCAATTACTGCAGTAATTGCTGTCTTTATCCACCATCTCACCACAATTTGGACAAGGTTTCTTACCTTTTAGCTGCTGAATCTCATTTTCAAGCACGCCGATTGCCGACAATCTTGCCTCTACTTCATTAAAATCCACGAGATCTTCTTCCGCAGGTACATCTTTCATTGCTTCATAGAAGCGCTGGCCGATCCGCGCATAACATTCTTCCAGTTTCTGCTTTTCGGTATGCAGCTGAGTGGTCTTAACCGTAATATCCGCTACATCCTTTGCCTTTTCTGCAGCCTGTTTCCCAACAGAGGATAAATTCTTTTGTAAACTATCCAGAAATGCCATCTTTTTCACGTCCTTTCGTTTATATGCATGTTTTTTTAAATTCCTAAAATTTTCTTCACTTCTGCCAGCATCTCTTCTTTTGCGCATACCGTATGATGAAGAACCGGTGCTGTCCGGATCTCTTCGATCGCATTCGGTACCGTTGTTCCCGAAATCTTGCTCAGTTCATCTACCAATTCAAAATCCGTCTGGCTGTCATATGCCGGATCGATCGCATTCATAACGCTGCGTGTAAACTTATATGGACTTGCCGTCGATGCGATCACAGCCGGTGTATGATCCGCCGTATCTGCAACGTACTGGTCATATCCATGTGCAGCTACCGCCGTATGCGTATCCATCACATATCCTGTCTCTTCATAAGTCTTCTTGATCTCTTCCGCTGTTTCCGCTTCCGTCGTATAAACACCGACAAAATCCGCTAAATTCGCCTTCATCTCATCTGTGATCGTATACTTCCCTTCTGAAGCAAGATCCTGCATCAATTCCGCACACTTATCAGCATTGCTTCCTGCAATCTTATGAATCAGACGTTCCAGGTTGCTGGAGATCAGAATATCCATCGACGGAGAAGAAGTCAGGATAAAGTCACGATTCTTATCATAAATGCCGGTCTGGAAGAAATCAAATAATACTTTATTCTCATTCGAAGCGCAGATCAGTTTTCGGATTGGAATTCCCATTTGCTTTGCATAGTAAGCTGCTAAAATATTACCAAAGTTACCTGTTGGAACAACCACATTCATCGGATCCCCATCCGCAAGCACCTGCTCTGCTGCAAGCTTTGCATAAGAATATACATAATATACGATCTGTGGAACCAGACGTCCGATATTAATAGAGTTCGCCGATGAAAACTGGTAACCTGCCGCATCCATCTCTTCCGCAAGCACAGCATCTGAAAACATCTTCTTCACGCCTGTCTGTGCGTCATCAAAATTTCCTTTGATTCCGATCACGTAAGTATTCTCACCCTTTTGCGTTACCATCTGCTTTTCCTGGATCGGGCTTACGCCGTCTTTTGGATAAAATACGATGATCTTTGTTCCCGGAACATCCGCAAAACCTGCCAATGCTGCCTTACCGGTATCCCCGGATGTTGCTGTTAAGATCACAATCTCATTCTTAACATCATTCTTTTTTGCTGCTGTCACTAACAGATACGGCAAAATGGAAAGCGCCATATCCTTAAATGCGATCGTCGATCCGTGGAATAACTGAAGATGATAAGCATCGCCTACTTTTACGATCGGTACGATCTCCGGCGTGTCAAATTTATCATCATATGCATGATTGATACAATCCTTTAACTCTTCTTCTGTAAAATCTGTTAAAAACAGTTTCATCACCTCATAAGCAACTTCCTGATAGCTCATCTGTGCCAGCTTTTTAACCGGTACGGTAAGTTTCGGGATCTCCGTCGGCACAAAAAGTCCGCTGTTATTGGCCAGACCTTTTAAGATTGCCTGAGAAGCAGTTGCTGTTTCGTTATCATTTCTTGTACTTTTATAAATCAGATTCATCATTTCCATCCTTTTCTATGTAAATTTCTTTCTGCTATGAGGACAGAGTCTCACACATTCCAGTATAGCATAACCCCTTTTTCGCTGTCTATGCATTTTTCGCTGAATCTTTTCCCCGATTCCGGACAATCTTCGTTCTTTTGTTACAAACATATGTCTTTGTACCGCGTTCACCCTGTGCTAACGACTTTACGATCTGCGAAGCCACCAGCGGTGCAGTTCTACGCTATATACAAGCTCACCACGAATGATGCTCCCCTGGATCAGAAGTCCGATCTCATAACGGATCAACGGCCATGCGGCCTCATGCTCTTCTTTCATAGAATAAATCTTGTAAACTTTGAGGCGCATCCGTTGCTGCTCTTCATCCTCCAGCTGTAGGAAGACAGGACGAAGCTCACCTTTCGCGTTAAAATTCGCCAAGACAGCAACTTCCTGTCCATCAATCCGAACTTCATTCGAATATTCTACATTCTGCTTCTCAACAACTCCCATACAGCAACTCCTCGATTCCTTTCTTTGAAACCATTGTACCAAACATATGTTCTGTTGTAAAGTGGCAATTTCTTCATTGACAGACAGACGATTCCGTTTATCGTACCTTTCTTCCGCTCGCTGCTTCAAAATGATATTTTACAATCCCAAGATCGATCTTCGTATAAAATCCGAACCCGGAAATACGGATCACCGGTTCTCCATCTTTGATTCCAATACAAAACTTCTGCTGATTCAACGCCGTCGGTGCAAGAACTGCTGCCTGTGCTCCCTGATAAAACCAATCCGGCATCACTCCTTTCGAAACCGTGACATCTTGCACGGATTTTCCCTTATGCATCATCCCCTGGTCCTCTCCATATCCGACCGCAATAACGATCACCAGTGTTTCTTCCGACGGGATCATTTTTTTCACAGCGTGTTTATTAAATGTCAGAGCCACCCAGCACGTATTCAATCCGAGCTTTTGCGCCTCTAACACCATTTTTTCACCATAATAGCCGCATCTCTCTTCCAGGTCATCGCTCTTTTTGCCAGACAAAATCATATAGTTATGAACATTTTTAAATTTTCCATAATGAGCCATCGCAGAATCAAATCCCTTTGAATCATCATATCGCATCCGGATACGGATTCCTCCCTGTAAGCTGCATATCTTTGCCAATTCATTTAATTTTGCTCGCTTCTCCGACTCAATCTGTTTCGTCGTATAAGCTCTGACCGAATGTCTTTCCCTGATTGCCTGCATGGTATCCATACTGATTTCCTCCATTCTTTTTGAAATAATGAAAAACAAAAACCCCTCATTCATGATGCCTTTTCAGGACCTCTCACGAAAAAGGGGGTCTTCTTTACAATAAATAGGTTTCTATCGCTTCTGCGCATCCTTCATGATCACAATCCGCAACGATAACATCCGCGATCTTTTTCACATCTTCGTTCGCGTTTCCCATTGCAATTGCCAAACCGGCATATTTTAAAGCACCAAGATCATTATCCGCATCTCCCACAGCGATCGTCTGATCAATTGGAATGTCAAGATATTCACAAAGTTTCTTTAATCCGACGCCCTTATCCACGCCTTGTGCGGAAATTTCCAGAGAAGATATTTCCGAATATGCCATTGCAACTGCCAGTCCCGAATTTCGGATCCTTTGCTCCGTTCTGGCGCGACTTTCTATACTGGTATGATAAATATTCATTTTCTCCATCGGAAATGGATTTTCTTCATAAAATCTGCAAATATCTTCTACGCGTTTTGCAATCCTTTCAAACATACCTTTATAAATGCCCATATTATAGTCGTCCATCCGTTTCAACTGGTCTTCCTGTACAAACGATCCCATCGATAAAAAGTGGATCATGGTATCTTCCTCTTTTGCAATTTCCATTAACGCCCGGATTTCTTCCGGCATCAAAGGATTGGAATAAATCGTCTGTTTCTCCACCCAGTCATAAACCATGGCGCCGCTTGTACAATTCATATAACGAAGTCCTGGAATCAAATCTACATGATCCAGCAGCTCTGCCGGCCCTCTTCCGGTATTCAATACAACATGCTTTCCGGCATCCACCGCTTTTGCGATCATTTGAATACTTTTTTGTGTGATTTCTTTATTCGAATTTAATAAAGTTCCATCCATATCAAATGCGATCAACTGGTACTTACTCATCTGTATATCCTCCATGTCATATGATCCTAGCATAACAGAGAAAAAACGACAAGTAAAGAAAAGAATATCAAAAAATAATATATATATGTTATACTCTTAGTGGAAAAATTTTATAAACAAAACCATACGTTAAATTTACAAAGAAAACGGTCAAATTGACTGAATCGAAAAGCACGACACGGATCTGTATATCACAAGACAAAAAATTGTCCGACATTGAGTCGTTCCAAAACTATTTTGAGCGGTTCTAAAAGTAAATGTCCAAAGAGCCGTGCCTGCAAAGTCTGTTATTAATTCATAGGAAACAAAAAAACCGCATGTCTAAGCCATTTCTCTAAACTTCGGCTTACTCATGCGGTTTCTTTTAAAATGGACCTGGCGGGAATCGAACCCGCGTCCGAAAACTCGTCCAGTCAGGCATCTCCCATTACAGTTCATGTTTTGACATTCCCTCCGCCGAACGCCCATGAACAGGCTTTCGACTTTAGTAGCTTCATATTACTTCACCTGGTGCAAAGCTTTACCAGATGAGGGTCCTGCATCTTTTGATACCCGGATTCCATACTGCAGGTGATATGGAGCGGGCAGCTGTCAATTAGGCAGCGTACGCTAATTTATTATCTGCGTTTATATTTAAGTTTGCACCGTAACGTGGTCCCTACGAATGGCTTCCCAACCTTCAAAATCCCCGTCGAAACCAGTACAAGCCCGGATTGGGATATCTCAAGATTGCTGGCTGCAGATAAATAAACAGCAATTATCAGATTTTATTATACACAGAGGCTTTCGCAATGTCAATCTTTGTTTTTTAACGAAGCTGCATTTTCAGTTCACGCTGTGCTTCTCGCTTTTGATCCTTCTTCGCAATATCCTGACGCTTATCATATAATTTCTTACCTTTTGCCAGCCCAATCTCCACTTTTACCAGACTGCCTTTAAAATATACACGCAAAGGCACGATCGTATATCCTTTTATCTGTGCCTTGCTTTCCAGACGGTAAATTTCCCCCTTATGCATCAACAGCTTTTTCACACGAAGAGGATCCTTATTAAAAATATTCCCCTTTTCATACGGATTTATGTGCATACGGTTAATAAAAATCTCACCATGATCAATGCTGATAAACGCTTCTTTAATGCTGCACTGCCCCTGGCGGAGTGACTTTACTTCTGTTCCGTGAAGTGCAATGCCCGCTTCATACGTTTCTTCAATAAAATAATCATGCCGGGCTTTTTTATTATTCGCGATCAACTTCATCCCACTTTGTTTTGCCATAACTTACTCTCCTTCTTCCTCATATAACTCAAAATCAATCGTACGAAGCAATTTATCCGTTTTCTTTACCCGCACCGGAATCCTCATGCCGAGTTCGAACACTCTTCCGGTCTTCTCGCCGATCATTGAGTAGCTTTTTTCATCATAAACATAAAAATCATCAACCATATCCGCAACACGGATCATTCCTTCTACGGTATTCTGCAATTCCACATAAATGCCCCAGGATGTAATACTCGAAATAAGGCCGACATAGACTTCTCCAACATGTTTCTCCATATACTCAACCTTTTTCATCTTGATCACATCGCGTTCCATTTCCTCTGCACGCCGTTCCGTCTTAGAACAAGAATCCGCGACCTTCGTTAAAATCTGATCATAATGGCTCATTCTCTTTTGATCCAGCCTTCCATGCAACTGTTCCTTTATGATGCGATGGATCTGCAAGTCCGGATAACGTCGGATGGGAGACGTAAAATGGCAGTAATACTTTGCAGAAAGTCCGAAATGTCCGAGATTATTAACCGTATACTTCGCCTGCTTCATCGAACGCAGTGCGATACGGCTGATCAACGCCTCTTCTTCCGTGCCTTCCACCTTATTCAATAATTTCTGTATTTCCTTCGGATGGATATTTTCTCTGGCTCCGTTTTTCATATAATATCCGAAATTACGAACGAAAACGCCCAGCTTTTGGATCTTTTCTGAATCCGGACTTTCATGTGTCCGGTATAAAAACGGGATTTCCTGCCAGAAAAAGTCTTCTGCGATCGTTTCATTTGCTGCGAGCATAAAATCTTCTATGATCTTCGTCGCGCAGTTTCTGTCATACGGCTTAATCTCAATCGGACTGCCGTCTTCATCCAAAATGATTTTGGATTCCGGAAAATCAAAATCAATCGATCCCCGCTCATGCCGGCGTACCCGCAAAATATCCGACAATTCCTTCATCAACTCAAACATCGGAACAAATGCTTCATACTTCCTGCACTCTTCTTCATCGTGACCTTCCAGGATTTTGGCCACACTCGTATACGTCATGCGCCGGTCAACTCTGATCACGGTTTCGGCGATCTTATGCCCGATCACTTTTCCTTTCTGATCGATGTCCATAATACAGCTTAACGCAAGCCGGTTTTCTCCGGCATTTAGAGAACAGATACCATTCGACAGCTGATGCGGCAGCATCGGGATAACCCTGTCAATCAGATAGATGCTCGTTCCCCGTTCCAACGCCTCTTTATCGATAGCGGAATGTTCCGTAACATAATGGCTCACATCCGCAATATGCACGCCGAGCTGATATCCATACGATTCTTTTGTCAGTGTGATCGCATCATCCAGATCTTTGGCATCTTCTCCGTCGATCGTTACGGTCTGCCAATTCCGAATATCCATGCGGCCTGCCATATCCGCCTTTTGTACTTCATCATCAATCTTCTTGACCTCGTTCATCACATCCTGTGGAAATTCAACAGGAACATCGTAAGATTTTATAACTGACAGCACATCGACCCGTGGATCATCCGCATGTCCAAGTACCTCGACCACTTTTCCTTCCGGTTTGTGGTCTGCATCTCCATAATGGACGATCTTGACAACCACTTTAGAACCGTCTGTCAGTTTTTTGCTTTCTTCTTTCGACAGAAAAATATCCTTTCCAAACTTCTGATCATCCGGTATCACAAAGCCGAAATTTCTGCTTTTTTGAAATACTCCGACCAGATGCGTCTGTCCACGCTTCAGTATTTTGATGATCTTGCCCTCTTTTCGCCTGCCCGTCCGTGCATGAACCTCCGTCACCTGCATCAGTACAACATCATGATTCATCGCATCCCGCGTATCCTGTTCCGGAATAAAGTAATCCTCTTCTTCGCCCTCTGCCGTTACAAAGCCAAATCCACGGCTTGTCGCATGAAAAGTTCCCCGCAAAAGTCCCTTTTCCAGTTTCGTATATTTCCCTTTTTTCGTAACAGAAATCTTTCCTTCTGCGATCAATTCGTTTAAGATCTGCTCTAATTCCCGGCGTTCCCGTGCCGGTATCTGAAGCAGATACGAAAATTCTTTTAATTTTAGCGGTTTATAAATATCATCTTGAATGATATCATATACAATCTTTTTTCTTTTTTCATATAACTCCTGTTTGTTCATAATTCCTCCAAATATAAAAAGTGTCTGCTATTTTCCCGGTCTTTATGCAAAACAAATCGGAGATTCTGATTTCATGGAAATGCATTTTCCTCTGAAATCAAAAAGGCACTTCCCAAACAATGTCAAGAAGTGCCGTCTTAATCGCTATTTTAAAATAATCTGGAAGAAAGGAGTCCGGCCAATACAAAGAATATCAGAGCAAATACGGTCGTGATCTGAATGATTCTCGCTTTCTTGGAACGCCCTTTATTCTGACTCCAGTAAGTTCCGGTAGGAGCGGCTCCTGTCATAGAACCCAGTCCGGCGTCTTTTCCTTCCTGAATTAAAACAAGCACAATTAATACAATACAAACTATAATAAATAAAACTGTAAGAACTGTTTTAAGTGTTTCCATTCTTGATTCCTCCTGAATAAACTCGTACAAAATGGCACAATAAGCCAGCTAATGGATATTCTAACACAAAAAAAGGGAAATGTCTATATGACATTTCCCTGAATTTTATCCATTTCTTCAAATTAGCTTTCTGAAATGATATCGAGCAATTTCTGACGCATCGCATCAATCGGTGGTTCCTGACCTGTCCAGTATTCAATCTGAGCTGCACCCTGATATAAGGACATTCCAAGACCATTTAAAATCGAAGCGCCTGCTTCTTCTGCATCTAATAAGAACTGCGTTTTTGCAGGATTATAGCATGCATCAAAATAGAACTGATCTGCTTTTATATATTCTTTTGGCATTGGATTTTCACCGATATGAGATCCCATACCGATACCACTTGCATTTAATACAACACTTGCTTCTCCCACTTTAGAGAAATCACCGTATTCAACAAATTCTGCTACAGGAGCAAAGTTTTTGTTAATATCTTCTACTAAAGATTTGCTGGATTCTTCAACAAAGTCCATGATGTAAATCTTTTTCGCTCCATAATAAGCTAATGCAGAACACATTGCACGACCAGCTCCGCCTGCTCCGATGCAGAAGTATGTATTTTCATCAACTTTGATGTTACCATCTCTTTCGATCGATCTGATGAATCCGATGCCGTCCGTATTATATCCTACTAATTTTCCTTCCGGAGTTTTTACAACGGTATTCGATGCGCCCATCTTTTCGCATAATGGATCTAATTCATCTAAGTATTCTAAAACTTTTACTTTGTTTGGTTTTGTTACAGCAAATCCGGCAAAATTCATGTAACGGATACCATTAACAACATCTGCTAAATGTTCATTATCCACTTCTGTATAGAAATAGATCATATTCAGCCCTGCTGCTTCATATCCGCAGTTCTGCATCTGTGCTGCGAAAGATTGTTTTAACGGATCGCCAAGTAATGTGATCATCTTTGTGTTAATATCAACTGTTGCCATTTTTACACCGTCCTTATTCCTTATTAATGTTTCGTATGCATTATATTTACAGAAAATATTTTATCACAAACGATTCAATTATTCCAGACGGTTCTAAAAAAAGACTGCCATAAACTGATACCAATCAGTTATGACAGTCAATAACTTTTTTCTATTAAATATAAATGGATTCTTTGATCATACCTATATCCTTAGATCAAATGCAAGAATAAGCCGCTTCTTAATTTCGGTTCAAACCAGGTTGACTTTGGCGGCATCAGGCGGTCTGCATCCGCAACAGCAAGCAGTTCCGAAATGTTCGTCGGATAGAGAGAAAAGGAAACTCTCATATCCGAATCCGCTCTGCGCTCCAGTTCTTTTAACCCGCGGATCCCTCCGATAAAATCAATCCGGTCATCCGTCTTCGGATCGTGTATTCCGAGAATCGGATCTAACAAATAATCCTGCAAAATGGATACATCCAATGATTTTACCGGATCATCCGTAAACCATTCCTCTTTGAGCCGCAGTTCATACCAGTTACTGTCCAGGTACATACCGAATGTGTGCTTTTCCTGCGGACGGTATGCTTCTTTTCCTACTTCTGTTACAGTAAAATATTCTTCAATCTTTTCCAGAAATTCCGTCTTACTGTATCCGTTCAGATCTCTGACTGTACGGTTATAATCCATAATGCACAGCTGATCATCCGGAAACAGTACTGATAAAAAGTAATTATATTCTTCTGTTCCCGTATAATCCGGATCAGCATTTCTTCTTCCCAGACCGACTTTCACTGCCGATGCAGCCCGGTGATGCCCGTCCGCAATATACAGATTTGGGAGCTTCTGAAATGCACTCTGTAAATCATCAATGATAACCGGATTCGAGATTCTCCAGATTCGGTGTTCAATTCCGTCATCTGCAACAAAATCACAGATCGGCTTTGTCTCACTCTGAATCTCTTTTACAATCAGATTAATCT
This sequence comes from Candidatus Fimousia stercorigallinarum, assembly GCA_018715775.1. GTDB lineage: Bacteria > Bacillota > Clostridia > Lachnospirales > Lachnospiraceae > Fimousia > Fimousia stercorigallinarum. The sequence goes on from DVKZ01000003.1 coordinate 30,873, forward strand.
CTTTTTGTGAGCGATACGCCAGAAAGATCGGTCCGGTCTGTGCATTGCATGCATCCACGTGGCGAATACGATCGATTTCTTTATCCGCTCTCGTTTTTTCATGCTGCTTAATTGTACCGTCTATATAATCATCGATCGACGCACATCCGACGATTCCTGTCTGATGTCTTCCATCCATGATCAGTTCGTATATATAGTAACATGGAAATCGGTCTTGTATAAATACCCCTGACTCAATGTGCTTTCTTAATAAATGATTTGCTGTCTCATATACAATGTCACTGTAAATATCAACAGACGGATCCAGCTGTGTTTCCGGCCGGTCAATGTTCAAGAAAGAATACGGTTTCCCTTTTACCGCCTCTCTTGCTTCTTGTCGGTTATATACATCGTATGGCAGTGCTGCTACCTGATCTGCAATATCACTTCTTGGACGCACTGCACAAAATGGTCTTACAATTGCCATCTTCTCTGCCCTTTCTTCTTCAATAAAACGAACTACTGTAGCAGTACAATATTATAGCAATTATTTCTCAATCCGACAATTCCTTTTTCTAAATTTCTTTATTTGCTGATTATATTACTCGAATTTTATCCAAATTTCTTACATTTTCCGAGTTGTTCTTCAATGCGCAGCAGCTGATTGTATTTACTAACCCTGTCACTTCTGCAAGGAGCCCCGGTTTTGATCTGTCCGGCGTTCACAGCGACAGCAAGATCCGCAATTGTATAATCTTCCGTTTCTCCGGAACGATGTGAGATTACCGTCGTATAACCTGCTGATCTCGCCATCTCAATTGCATCCAGCGTTTCCGTCAGCGTTCCGATCTGGTTAAATTTGATCAGGATCGAATTCGCAATCGCATTTGAAATACCTTCTTTCAGACGTTTTACATTCGTCACAAACAGATCATCCCCAACCAGCTGTATTTTTTCTCCCAGACGATAAGTCAATACTTTCCATCCTTTCGTATCCTCTTCATTTAATCCATCTTCAATGCTGAAAATCGGAAATTTATCCACAAGTTCCTCATAATACTGTACCATTTCTTCCGCGTTCCGTCGTACCTCTTTACCGGCCATTTTACTTTCGCCTGGAAAATAGTATTGATCGTCATCTTCATCATAGAGTTCGCTTGCCGCCGCATCGATAGCGATCATTACGTCTTCCCCCGGACGATATCCGGCCGCTTCGATGGCCTGCACAAGATAGTAAAGTGCATCCTGGCTGTCCGATAAATTCGGCGCAAATCCTCCTTCATCCCCTACTGCAGTAGACAGGCCACAGCTGCTTAACAATTCTTTTAACTTATGATAAATCTCTGTTCCCATGCGGAGTGCTTCATGGAAATCATCCGCACCGACCGGCATGATCATAAATTCCTGCAGATCAACCGTATTATCCGCATGTTTTCCACCGTTTAAGATATTCATCATCGGTATCGGCAGCTTTTTGGCATTGCAGCCTCCGATGTACTGATAAAGCGGGAGTCCGAGAGCTTCCGCGGATGCTTTTGCCACCGCAAGCGATACGCCCAATGTTGCATTGGCTCCAAGTCGGGATTTATTATCGGTTCCGTCCATATCGATCAAGATCTGATCGATCTCCACCTGATTTAATGGATTTTTCCCGATCAGCTTATCCGCGATCCGGCTGTTTACATGATTCACCGCTTTTTCAACCCCTTTCCCTCCGTACCGCTTCTCTCCGTCTCGCAGTTCTACTGCTTCAAACTTACCGGTCGATGCTCCGGATGGAACGATCGCTCTTCCCTTTGCTCCATTGTTCAATAAAACCTCTACTTCAACAGTCGGATTTCCTCTGGAATCCAATACCTCTCTGCTGCAAATATCCATAATTTCCAATCGCCTTTTCATTCTTTCACGTCCTTTTTGTATTAATCTTTTGCTATCATTTTTTCCAATAAATCTGAATTTTATTCTCTGTTGACAACTTATACAAACGGTGTTATCATAAATGCAAATAAATAGATAGTTCTTCAGGGCAGGGTGTGATTCCCTACCGGCGGTACAGCCCGCGAGCCGAAAGGCATGATTTGGTGAAATTCCAAAGCCGACAGTATAGTCTGGATGAAAGAAGAATATACATAACTTCGTTTATCTTTTATGGATTGAATGCTCTGAACTTCTTTATGTTCAGAGTTTTTTTGTATAAAAGGAGACGGGATCATCCATCTCCGCATACAAACCGTTAAATACTATTTTAACCGGTTATGACAGATATCCGTAAATGAAGGAACCCTGAATCGACATCAGCGGTTCCTTTTCTTTTTTCACATATCCTGGACCATATCTATGGAAAGGACAGATCATTTATGAATTCTCAAAAATCTTATATGCTGCGTGCCATCGAACTGGCAAAAAGAGGGATCGGCGCGGTAAATCCCAATCCTCTGGTCGGCGCCGTCATCGTAAAAGACGGACGTATCCTGAGCGAAGATTATCACCACCGATACGGTGAATTTCATGCCGAAAGAAATGCCATTTTAAATTGCAGGGAAGATCTGCATGGCGCTGCTATTTATGTAACATTAGAACCGTGCTGCCATCAAGGAAAAACACCGCCCTGCACGGATATTATTATCGAATCCGGCATTTCCACCGTTTATATCGGTTCCAGAGATCCGAATCCACTGGTTGCCGGAAAAGGTGCACAGATTCTCCGGGATCACGGAATTACCGTGATCGAAGATTTCTGCCGGAAAGAATGCGACAAGCTCAATCCCGTATTTTTTCATTATATTACGACAAACACTCCTTATGTTGCCCTCAAATACGCAATGACACTGGATGGTAAACTGGCTGCTTATACAGGGGCTTCTCAATGGATCACAAATGAAGCCTCACGGAAGCACGTTCATTCTCTCAGAAATCAGTATACTGCGATCATGACCGGCATTCAGACCGTATTGGCAGATGATCCGATATTAAACTGCCGCCTTGAGGGCGGACGAAGTCCGATCCGAATCATCTGTGACAGCCGTCTCAGGCTCCCGACAGACTGCCAGATCGCCCGGACTGCCGGCCAATACCATACAATCGCAGCTTATTGCGAAGGAACCGAAGAAAAACTTCGGCAATTGACCGCACTCGGAATTGAATGCATTCGGGTTCCGGAAAAAGACAACCATCTAAATCTGCAGGAATTGATGAAAATCCTCGGTGAGAAAAAAATAGACAGCATCTTATTAGAAGGCGGACAAACGTTAAATTACGCCGCACTGGAAGCGGGAATCGTTCACTATGTATATAGCTATATCGGAGCGAAGATCTTCGGCGGTTCCGGTGCATTTACTCCGGTCGGCGGCCAGGGCGTTGCTCATCCGGACGAAGCCTTCTTGATTAAACATACAAACATGACATCCTTTGATGGCGATTTTCTCATTGAAGGTACGATAGAAAGGACGCGATAACATGTTTACAGGAATTGTTGAAGAAATCGGCACCGTCAAAGCTCTTTTACCGGGTGGTCTTGAAATCCATGCAAAAAAAGTACTAGAAGACGCTCATTTAGGTGACAGCATCGCAGTAAACGGCGTCTGTCTGACCGTAACTTCCATGACCGCCCATTCCTTTATTGTCGATGTCATGCCGGAAACCTTCCGGCGCAGCAGTCTCGGAGAGCTGCAGATTGGCAGTGGAGTCAACCTGGAACGTGCCATGGCTGCGGACGGCCGTTTCGGCGGACACATTGTTGCCGGACATATCGACGACACCGGCCTGATCTCAAATATCAAGCGGGAAGGGAATGCCGTCTGGATCACCGTACAGACTCCGGCTCCACTGCTAAAATACATCATTGAAAAAGGATCCATCGCGATCGATGGAATCAGTCTGACCGTTGCTTCTGTAAGCGACTGTGATTTTTCGGTATCTGTTATTCCACATACCGGAAAAGAAACAATCCTTCTCGATAAAAAAATCGGAAGCAAAGTCAATCTTGAATGCGATATGATCGGAAAATACGTAGAAAAGCTTCTGCATTTTCAGGATCCCGCACCAAAAAAAGAAAGCAAGATCACGCTCGAATTTTTAGCCGAGCATGGATTTTAAGGAGGAATCACTATGGATTACCAATACAATACGATCAAACAGGCTCTCGAGGATCTCCGGGCCGGAAAAATCATCTTAGTCACCGATGATCCTGAGCGCGAAAACGAAGGCGATATGATCTGCGCCGCAGAATTTGCAACACAGGAAAATATCAATTTTATGGCAACTCACGCCAAAGGTCTGATCTGCACGCCAATGAGCGGCCGGATCGCACAAAAGCTTAATCTGACGCAAATGGTATCCGAAAATACGGATAATCACAGCACAGCATTTACCGTATCGATCGACCACGTAGATACGACAACCGGCATTTCTGCTGCAGAACGCGCATATTCCATTCAAAAATGCGTTGATGAAACGACGAAAGGCGAAGATTTCCGCCGTCCCGGACATGTATTTCCGCTGGTCGCACGGGAAGGCGGCGTCCTGAAACGGGAAGGCCACACTGAAGCAACGGTTGATCTGATGCGGCTTGCCGGTCTCAAAGAATGTGGTGTCTGCTGCGAGATCATGGAAGATGACGGAACGATGATGCGCACGCCAAATTTATGGAAACTTGCCAAAGAATTCAATCTGACTTTTATTACGATCAAAGATCTTCAGGACTACCGCCGCCAATATGAGAAACTCGTCTCCCGGGAAGCAAAAGCAAAAATGCCGACAAAATACGGAGAATTCGACATTTATGGCTATGTTAACCAGGTAAACGGCGAACATCATGTTGCCCTCGTCAAAGGCGACATCGGAAACGGCGAACCGGTTTTATGCCGCGTGCATTCCGAATGCCTGACCGGCGATGTCCTCGGTTCCATGCGCTGTGACTGCGGTGAACAGCTCGAAGCGGCATTAAGAGCCATCGAAGCGGAAGGACGAGGCGTTCTCCTTTACATGAGACAGGAAGGACGCGGCATCGGCCTGATCAACAAGTTAAAAGCTTATGAATTGCAGGAACAGGGCTATGATACCGTAGATGCAAACTTAAAGCTGGGCTTCCCGGAAGATCTTCGGGAATATTGGACCGGCGCACAGATTTTAGCAGATCTGGGCATTAAAAAGCTCAAACTTCTGACAAACAATCCGCAAAAAATCTATGGTCTCAGCGAATTCGGCATGGAAATCGTCGAACGGGTTCCGATCGTGATAAAAGCGAACAAGATCGATGCATTTTATTTACGTACGAAATCAGAACGCATGGGACATTTATATTAATATTCAAGATAACCCGGCGTTTCAAAATATATATTAAAAAGAAACGGAGTTTTATTGATCATGAAAGTTTTAGAAGGAAAATTAGTTGCTGACGGAGTTAAAATCGGAATTGTTGCATCCAGATTTAATGAATTTATCGTATCCAAGCTGGTGTCCGGCTGTCTTGACGGACTGATCCGCCATAATGTGAATGACGATGATATCACACTCGCATGGGTACCGGGAGCTTTTGAAATCCCTCTTGCCGCTTCCAAAATGGCAGCATCCGGAAAATATGATGCAGTGATCTGCCTCGGAACCGTGATCCGCGGCTCTACTTCTCATTACGACTATGTATGTAATGAGGTTTCCAAAGGAATCGCTTCCGTAAGCTTACAGACCGGCATCCCTGTTTTATTCGGCGTTGTTACAACAGAAAATATTGAGCAGGCGATTGAACGCTCCGGAACAAAAGCCGGCAACAAAGGCTATGACTGTGCATTAAGCGCAATCGAAATGATTAATCTGAATAAACAGTTTTAACTAATATGAGATCGATCTATATACCGAACATGAAATATGCGATCCTCGATCTGGACGGCACGATTTTAGATTCCATGGAAGCCTGGAAAAATGTCACCCGCGACTATCTGGCTTCCATCGGAATTAAGGCTGCCCCTGATATCCGGGAACAGGTAAAACGGCGCACTTCCGAAGAAACTGCCATCTACTTGCAACAGGCATATCAAGTTCATAAACCGACAGAAGAAATCATAAATGGCATCCATGCAGTGATCCGGAAAAAATATGAAGATTGTATATCTCTAAAACCGGTCGGTTCCTGTATTCTTCGTTCCCTGAAGGAACAAAATATCCCTTTTTGTGCCGCCACTTCTACGGACCGTCTGATGGTAGAAGCCGCTTTAAAGCGGCTGCACATTTATGATGATTTTTCTTTTATTCTGACCTGCTCAGAAGTCGGCAGAGGAAAATATTATCCGGATATTTTTTACCAAGCGATGGAACGCCTTGGCGGAAGGTTAGATAACACCATTGTATTTGAAGATGCCCTTCATTGTGTCCGGACAGCAAAAAACGCCGGCTTTACCGTTGCCGGCGTGTATGAAGAAGTCGATAAACAGGATTGGGACGAGATTTGCCGGATATGTGATTACAGAATCATCTGATTCTTATTCAGAAAAAAGGGATCTTCTTTATCCGAAGAAGATCTCTTTTTATACCTAATCCGAATGCGTATCTAAATATTCATATATTTCCGAATAATAGTTCTCCACCATCGTTTCTGCATAACTGCGCGCATCACTTTCGCATCGCTGCTCATAATAATCTTCCCATGTATCTGCATTGTTTCCGGTGACATAATTATTAAATTCTTCAGAATATGTAACAGCAGGTTCGAATACACGAAGGTTTTTCATTCTTTCATCCGATGAATCATATGCATCCACCAGTCTGTACTCATAGCCGTGAAATGCTTCATGACAACATGTTTCCAACACTTCCCATGATTCATCGTTTTGCAAATGTTCCAGATCAATGTTGATCGTATAGCTATTATCTTCATATCTTCCCTGCGTAGGTTCCGTCAGGTTAGCTGCTCTCACATTTAACTCATTTGGCAGCCCCAAATAGCCGGCCTCAATGTTGGCAGCCGTTTGCAATACATCCAATTTTTCTTCGATGCTTAACATCTCCCATCTTTCCGGCTGTAAAAGAATCAGTGTTTCGATATTATGATCGACCATCTGTTCTCTTGGTTCGTATACAGTCGTTGCTTTCACCTGGGGTTTAAATAATGAAGTTCCAAAAACACCATTGATGATCATTGGAGCCATGATCACCACCATACCAACGGTAATGCACAATTGTGCAGCGTATATACATCAACAGCATCTACGAATAAAAATCTCTTTTTTCTTTTCCTGTTTCGAATCTTTCTTCTGAATGACAGTGCTGTATAAACAGTTACTGCTACTATAGATATTCCTAAAATAACCGTTATTCTTGTTCCTATAATCTCCCGGTACGCCAATACCGTATAACATCCATAGGGCAAAATCACAGCGATTTCTGCGTTCCAGTTGGTCTGATAGCATCGGAAGGCGAAAATGCCGCACAGTAAAATAGAAACAGCCAACATCACCCATAGTATTATCTTTGATTCGGTATAACTGAAATGATCCAGACATCGGAATATGATCTTCCTGTAAAAAATCATCCCCAATAATCCATTTTCGACACAGCTTATTAGATATTCCTTTATGTTTCTATTCGTTATCGGCATCATATAATTTCCCCTCCGTAAATGTATATTACCCCATCAAAGAGCCGTTTCCCGTCTCAAAACATATTTTCCAAATCCAAAACTCGTATTTCTTCCCATATGCGTCAATTCTCCCGCGATCAGATAATCCAGACATTCCTCCGGCATGTTCTGAAACACCACTTTCCCGCTGATCCCATGCAATGTAATATGAGAATTATGTGTTCCGGAATAGCGTCGTACCGCTTCCTTTCTGACTCGTTGTTCATCAATTTCCGGATATTCCGCAAATTCCGGGAATATACTTTCGGTTCCCGTGTAATAGTTGAGCATCTGTATTCTTCTTGCAGCCCCTTTCACCAGCGCTTCTGAATAAAATTCCTGCATAAAATACCGCCGATGTTTCATGCTTAACGGTGTTTGAAACGTTAATGTCCATTTCCCATTCATATTTAAAAGTGTTTCTTTTCGATATAGAATATAATCACTGATCGTATGAATAACATAACGGCTCATATCTACCTGACTGCCCAGAACTAGCAGTTCCCCCTCCGTATTCCGGATCTCACAGATCCGAAATCGAGAATGGTGTTTTCCAATTCCCGCCATTCCTAGCTGGTGAAATGCCTGCAGATAACTATTGAAAAAAACAATGCTTTCTCCAAATAAAGTTAGAAAAAACTCAAATCTGCTTCCTTTTTTATATTTTGTACGCCTGTCCATACATTCGATCAGATACCCGACACTCTCATCTCCTGTCACATAAGCAGGCTTCTTTTCCATAACTGAATAAAATGTATGCTGCACAATGCAGGATTCATAAAAATGGCATTTGTGACAGTTCTTATCTGCAATACAATTCTGCCTGAGGAGCATTTCCCCCATCCCTCCTCTAAGTGCTGCAACTTTGGTCTCCGGCATAACGGTATCAGCCATTAACTCCGTATAAAAATGTAATTTTATATATGGAATATCAAACATCGCTTCCCCTCACTGTAATTTCTCTTATTTTTATCTATTGTTTAACAGCTCAACTCATATGTCTTTTCAAATTCATCCCGTGCCACAAAATTGAAATCTACATCGGTAATTTCTCCATCTTCATTTCTTGTGATCTGATAAAATACAATCACCGCATCCTTTGCAGCCGACAATTGTGTTCCCCAAAGAAACGCCTGAAAATACTGTCTCGGGTTCTCCTCATTGATCGTAAGCTTTTTCTGCTCTATGAGATAACGGATTTCTTCTCCTACCGGATCCCCATACATCCATATCAAAACATCCGGAGACCGTTGTTCATAAAAATCTCCTTTTATATGCACATGATTTTTTTCAAAAAACGCCGCTTCATTCGGATAAACTCTTCCTGCCGAATCCAGCTTAATATAATCTCCTCTCTGTGCAATTTCTCCGGAATCACCGTTTGTTTCCCTCGAAAACACCTCAAAACTTCCATCCTCTCTTACACGGATCTCTCCCTTTTTTATTAAAGAATCGATCATTTCACTTTTTTCTCCAAGCCGGTATGCCTGAATTTCGATTTTCTTTTTTCTTGCTCTTCTCATTTTCTTCACCTTTCTATAATTTCCCTCTCAGATATGCAAGTGCAACTGCACTTCGTGTAAATCCATCTATCATATAGAATACCAATCTCGACAGATATTTTTTTTTCAATTTTCTTATTTCCCTAATATCTGTAATAATACGAATCGCTGACTTCTCACAGTTCGTTGTTACTAGGCTAATGAAACCTCTGTGAGACCTCCACGCTTAAGGTGCGCGCTCTTTGCTGGCTCATCTCTCGCAGCCTGGCCTTATATGTGATTTCTTTTCGTCGGACCAGAGGTTTGCCTACAGCTTCTTTCAGATTCCGCCTCACGATGGACACTCTTGCTGTTCAGCTATACATTTCCCACTACCCGGGCATATTCAAGACGTACATCTGTTAGAGCGCGCCCATGGCGCACAAACAAAGAAAAAGAATACGGCATCATACCATATTCCCGCTAAATTAATATACTCTGATCAATTGCTAAATAACAGTATTTTATTCTCCGACAGCATAAGTTTCCTCATCCCTCTTCATCTGCATTTTGGATCTTGCTCTTAACAAGCTCGATTCTCTCCGGAATCCTCCATATGTTTTGGCACAAATATTCACAGAACAGCGTATTAATATGTTCATGAATCGTGATTTCCGTCATATCGTTTTGCAGAGACTGTATGGAGAATTGATCCGGATATATACACATTTTTTGATCGGCCATCCGGCATTGTCTTTCAAGTTGGGCACATTTCTCCTGAATTCCCAAATAATATAAATATACCATAAGATAAAAACATCCATGGCATCCTTATTGAGATTATCTGCAATCCCATATGAAAGGCTCCATGCAGTAGAATATGTCATGATCTTCACGGTTATGCAGTCCCAGCGTTCTTCGATATTTTTGCGTATTTCAAAACATTTCATATTTAAAATACCCGGGGTCATCTCATTTACACATTTACAAGAAAGGATTTTATGGAACGATTATACAAAAATGGTGTCAACGCCCTAAGCGGGCTCTCTTTATTTACACTTTAAAAGGAGGAGAACATTATGAGAAACTACACAGTGTGTCAACGCCCTAAACGGGCTCTCTTCATTTACACCTATTAAATATTTTTCATCTGATGACTTGCCACTACATGTGTCAACGCCCTAAACGGGCTCTCTTCATTTACACAGGAGGAATTCTATGTTAAAAACAATATTCGAATGTGTGTCAACGCCCTAAACGGGCTCTCTTCATTTACACGGTACCCTCTGGAAACCCGCATAAACACTGGCTTTACAGACCCATTTTTGCAAGTATTTGTCTGATAATTCTGAAAATAAGCTTTTCCCCTTCATTTTTTGGCATTGTAACATTTTGTTAACATTTTGAAGCAAAACCAACCGCCTCTTTTCCCGCATCTGCAAGATTTCATGTATTATTATACTTCAATCTCGTCTCTGTTGAAAGTATTTTCTTGCTCTTTTCTGATATTCTTACCTTACCGTTTCCCAATATCTCCATACACTTTCAAAAAGAAAAATCTTCTTAATCATTCTGCCTTTGCCACAGAAGAATAAGAAGATTTCTTTCTTAATTTAACATCATTCTATCGTTTGCAAACTCGCTTCCGCTTACCTGCTCAAATTTCGCAAGAAGATCCGATACATGAAGTTTTTTCTTTTCTTCTCCCGACACATCATAAATGACATGTCCTTCGTACATCATGATCAGACGATTGCCGTGAGCGATCGCATCTTTCATATTATGTGTGATCATCAAAGTAGTCAGATTATCTTTTGCTACGAACTTATCCGTCGTTTCCAATACTTTCGCCGCTGTCTTTGGGTCAAGCGCCGCTGTATGTTCATCCAGCAGCAATAATTTCGGCTTTTTAAGCGTAGCCATAAGAAGTGTCAGCGCCTGTCTCTGACCGCCGGATAATAATCCGACTTTCGACGTCATACGGTCTTCCAGTCCAAGATCAAGCGTCTTTAAAAGTTCTCTGTATTTTTCGCGCTCTTTTCGCGTAATTCTCATTTTTAAGAAACGTCTTTCACCGCGTCGTGCCGCAAGAGCGAGGTTTTCCTCGATTTCCATGCTCGCTGCCGTACCTGTCATCGGATCCTGGAAAACACGTCCCAGATACTTCGCACGTTTATATTCCGGCATATTCGTAAGATCAACGCCGTCGATGATGATCTTTCCGGTATCTACAGGCCAGAGTCCTGCTACCGCATTCAGCATTGTCGATTTTCCGGCGCCGTTACCGCCGATCACCGTACAGAAATCACCCGGATTTAAATGCAGATTCAAGCCATCCAATGCAATCTTTTCGTTTACTGTACCGGCATTAAATGTTTTGCTGATATTTTCAATTTTAAGCATTTGCAGCACCTCCTTTTTTCTTCGGTTTCGAAAAATGTCTCTGCTTCAGATGAGGGATTGCAAGGAAAATCGCTACCACGATCGCAGAAAGCAACTTCAGATCGTTGGAGTTTAATCCAAGCCAGAGCACAATCTGAAGAACGACATAGTAAATGATCGCACCGAGTGCTACTGAGAACATACGGAATGCCATATTTTCACTGATCATTCCAAAAACGACCTGACCGATAATAACCGCAGCCAAACCAATAACGATCGCACCGCGTCCTGCATTGACATCCGCAAATCCCTGATACTGTGCGTATAGGCCGCTCGCAAATGCAACAATACCGTTGGAGATCATCAAGCCTAAAACTTTATTAAAATCTGTGTTAATTCCCTGTGCGCGAGCCATGTTCTCATTACTTCCTGTTGCACGGATCGAAGAACCAAGTTCTGTACCAAAGAACCAGTAGAGGATTGCGATCAACAGAATTGTGAGCACAGCCACTACAAAGATTGTATTCTTTGTAAATGCTACCCCTTTGACATAACGAAGGGAAACTAATAAATCATATTTGTCAACACTGATCGCCTGGTTCGCTTTTCCATCCATGATCCGAAGGTTAATGGAATATAAACCAAGCTGTGTCAAAATACCGGCCAGAATTGCCGGGATTCCAAATGTCGTGTGCAGAACTCCGGTTGCGAGTCCTGCGATCAAGCCGGCACAAAATGCTACGAATAAAGAAACTCCAACACTTTGTCCGCTCGTCATCATCATGATCGTAACCGCACCGCCGGTACACATCGTACCATCAACAGTTAAATCCGCAAGATCAAGAATTTTATAAGTAATATATACACCAATCGCCATAATACCCCAGATCAGCCCCTGTGCACATGCACCGGGAAGGGCATTAAAGAGTACTAAAATATCCATCCGGTTTCCTCCATATTCATTTCTATATTTTTTCGTATAACTTCCGAAAACAGCCCTCGGATTTCGTATAGGGAAACGAAAATGCAAGGGCTGTTATTCTCTTTTATCTCTCATATTCTTTTATTCATTCAATCTTATTCTGCGTCTGTTTCAATTGCAGTATAATCTTCCGGAGGTGTGATATTCAATGCATCACAAATGTTTTTGTTGTATTTCTTTGTTACATTTGCAGCAAATTCAACCGGCATCTCAGAAATATCTTCTCCTTCTTCCAGGATTCGGTAAGCCATCTCACCTGTCTGGTATCCAAGATCATAGTAGCTGATTGATAATGTTGCAACACCACATCCGGAACAGATTCCTTCTTCACCTGCGATAACAGGAACACCTGCAGGCTGGCATACATTGTCGATCACTCCTGTATTCGCTGCTGCTGTATTATCTGTAGGGATATAGATCACATCGCTCTTATCAGCTGCCGATGTTGTAACAGAAGCTACATCATTAGAATCCGCAAATGCATATTTTTCACAAGTATAACCCATGTTTTCCAGAGATTCCTGAATGGTTGTTACCTGATATTCAGAGTTTGGTTCTGCTGAGCAGTATAATAAACCAACGTTCTCAGCATCCGGGAACATTTCCTGTAACATTCTTGCCTGGTCTTCTAACGGAGCGAGGTCAGATGTTCCGGAAATATTATTTCCAACCGTTCCTGTCCAGTCATCGATTTCCAATGCGGTTGCATAATCTGTAACGGCTGTTCCTAAGATCGGGATTTCATCCGTTGCTGCAGCTGCTGCCTGAAGCGATGCAGTTGCATTCGCAAGAATCAGATCATCACCGTCTGATACGAACTGGTTAATGATCGTAGAACAGTTTGCAGAATCACCGGATGCGTTCTGTTCGTCAAATTCGACTCTATCTTCACCCAGTTTTTCTGTTAAAGCATCTTTAAATCCTTCTGTTGCAGCATCCAATGCTTCGTGCTGAACCAACTGGCAGATACCGATTTTATATACCTTATCTTCTGAAGAACTGGATGAGTCACCGCCACAGGCTGCTAATGAAAGAGCCATGGCTGCTGTTAACAATATGGCTGTAAGTTTCTTTTTCATAATGATTGTCTCCTCTCCTTTTTTATAATCATCATTCATTAACTGTTCACATTATAGCTTTAACGCGTTAAATTGTCAATGTCTACTTGCAAAAAAAATAAGAATTTTCGTAACCGTTCAGCGGCAAATATTATGTCATGCAGAGGAAATGCCGTGAAAATAAAAAGGGCACCGCCCCATCATCGAATGTAATGATGTTGCGATACCCAATGTTTACGACTGATTTCTGTCATATTATCTTTCTAACAAAGAGATACCTGTCATTTCTTCCGGCTGAGGCAGTCCCATGACATCTAATAATGTCGGTGCGATATCGCAAAGACGTCCGCCTTTTTTCAGATCTTTTACATCCGGGCAGTTAACCAGGATAAATGGAATCGGATTTGTTGTATGAGCAGTAAATGGTGCTCCTGTCTCATAATCAATCATCTGATCTGCATTTCCGTGGTCTGCACAGATAAACATTGCTCCATCGGCTTCTTTTACAGCTTCTACTGCATAACCAACGATTTCATCAATTCTTTCTACTGCTTTTATTGCAGCATCAATCACTCCTGTATGTCCAACCATATCAGGGTTTGCAAAGTTAACAACAATCATATCGTATTCACCGGATGTGATGGCTGCATTTAATTTTTCTCCTACTTCAGGCGCGCTCATTTCAGGCTGAAGATCATAAGTTGCAACAGCCGGTGATTTAACCAGTATACGAGTTTCATCTTTGTTTGGTTCTTCTACACCGCCATTAAAGAAGAACGTTACGTGTGCGTATTTTTCTGTTTCAGCAATACGAAGCTGTTTTAATCCCTTATCAGCAAGATATTCACCTAATGTATTCTTTAATACCGGTTTCTCAAATGCAATCAGTTTGTTCGGAATTGTTTCGTCGTAATCTTTAAAACATACATATGTTAATGGCATTCTGCCGTATCTGCGTTCGAATCCCGTGAATTCATCATCACAAAATGCTCTTGTGATCTCTCTTGCACGGTCAGGACGGAAGTTAAAGAAGATAACAGAGTCATTTTCTTTTACCGTTGCTACCGGTTTGCCATCTTCTTCAATCACAGTTGGTACTACGAATTCATCTGTTACGCCATTCGCATAAGAATCAGCCATAGCCTGTACCGGATCTGTTGCTTTTTCGCCTTCTCCATATACGATCGCTGCATAAGCTTTTTCTACACGATCCCAGTTTGTATCACGGTCCATTGCGTAATAACGTCCGGATAATGTAGCAACTTTACCAACACCGATTTCTGCCATCTTATCTACTAATTCCTGTACATAATCTTTTGCAGATTCCGGTGGTGTATCACGTCCATCTAAAAACGGATGTACGTAAACACGGTCTAATCCTTCTTTTTTGCACATTTCCAAAATACCATATAAATGTGTATTGTGGCTGTGCACACCGCCGTCCGATAACAGACCCCAGCAATGCAGATCAGAACCGTTTTTCTTGCAATTTTCAATTGCTGTTAACAGCACTTTATTTTCAAAAAATGATCCGTCTTCAATCATCTTTGTGATCAGTGTTAAATCCTGATAAATAATGCGTCCTGCACCAATATTCATATGTCCTACTTCGGAGTTTCCCATCTGTCCGTCAGGAAGACCTACTGCCATTCCGGAAGCATAACCTTTCTGGAACGGACATTCTGCCATTAATTTGTCCATAACCGGTGTTTTGGCTAAAGCAATCGCATTACCTTCTGTCTTATCGCTTAAGCCATAACCATCTAATATCATCAATACTGTTGGTCGTTTACCCATCTTAAACTCTCCTTTACTATTTAAATTTAGAAATACTCATATTTAGCATCATTATATCTTATTTTCCCTTGAAATTCAACTCATTGGGAATATAAAATACGAACTCACTTCCGGCTCCCTTCTCGCTAAAAACCTTGATTTCTCCATGATGCAGCTGTACGATCCACTTCACCATAGCGAGTCCCAGGCCTGTTCCATTCGTTGTATTCGACCGGCTTTTATCTTCCCGGTAAAATCTCTTCCATATTTTATCCAGATTTTCCTCGGCGATGCCGATGCCGTTATCCTGAACGCTTCCGCATATTCTGTCCCCATCCTGTCGGATCTTTACCTTTACAAATCCGTGCTCTTTTCCATAATAAATGGCATTCTCGATCAGATTCATCAGCATCCTCATAAGCAGCGTTTCTTCGCCAATGATTTTTAAGTTTTCTTCAATATCGGCAGACAGTTCGATCTGTTTTTCTTCCGCCATTTCCTGAAGCGTATCAACGACCATTTCTGCCATAAAACTGAAATTAAATTCCTGTTTTTGAAAATATTCTCCACCCCGCTCGCATCTGGAAATCGTAAGAAGCTGGGTAATCAGCTGAATCACCTTCTCTGCCTGATTTAAAATAACTCGAATCTCTCCGGCTTCCTCCTCCGTTTTCGCCTCTCCCAGCATATATTCGCACTGAGAACGAATAACCGACAATGGCGTCCGAAGCTCATGTGATACATCCGATGAAAACTGTTTTTCCGCTTCAAAAGAATCCTCCAGACGGTCAAACATCTGATTAAATTCTATTGTCAGACGATACATTTCATCTCTCGTCTGAGGAAGCGTCAGACGTTTTGACAGATCCTCGCCTTTTGAAATCTCTCCGGCCTCACTGCATATCACATCGACCGGCTTCAATGCGGCAGAAAGCATCCGGAATCCAATCCCTGCAATAAACCCGGTCATGATCAAAAATGCGATCCCAACTGCTGCCGTGATCTGCCCTGCTGCCCGTTCGATGCCATATACCGTAGAAATCGCCCGGATCCAAAGCACTTTGCCTTCTGCATATTCATATCCCTTATCACGGACAATCCAATGATCATCCCCCTGCTCGATCCGCTGATAAATACCGTCCTTTAACTCTGTTTGAATCGGAAAATTACTCGGAATGCTGCCTGCCACCGGCGTACCATCATTGTCATAAACGGATATGATGACTCCGTCATTGTAAAATTCCAGATCAGCCGGAATCGTAAATGCCTCACCCTGAATCTGTATTCTTCCGTAAAAAGCATCGGATTTCCCCTGCAGTTCTTCTTCCGCTGCATTTGTCTCAATATTTTTTATATAAAACAGCATTCCTGCAAGAACGATCAACAGCACAATTGCAATACAGCCAGTATATAAAATTGTTATTTTTTTCTTAATGGACCGGTATTTCATCTACTATCCCCTTATAACATATCCAACGCCGCGAACCGTCTGGATCAGCTTTTTCGTACGTCCATAATCGATCTTTCGCCGCAGATATCGGATATAGACATCTACTATATTGGAACCGCCTTCAAAATCATAGCCCCAGACTCTCTCCTGGATCTGCTCTCTGGAAAGTACCATATTTTTATTTTGCAGTAAAAATTCTAACAGCATATATTCTTTTCCGGACAGATCGATCGTATCGCCGCCACGCGTTACCGTTTTCGCATTTGTATCCATCTTCAGATCATCCACGACCAGATCCTTGGCTACATAGACCGGCTTTCTGCGCATAATCGCCCGAAGCCGTGCAAGTAATTCATCAAAAGAAAACGGTTTTACAAGATAATCATCTGCTCCATAATCCAGTCCTTTTACGCGGTATTCTACCGAATCTCTGGCCGTCAGCATAAGAACCGGCGTATGATTTCCCTTTTTTCTCATATTTTTTAAAATATCAAAGCCGTCTCTTCCCGGAAGCATTCCATCCAGGATGATCGCATCATAATCCGTCAAGTCAATATAATCTTCGGCATCCAGTCCGTTTCCACAGTCATCGATCACATATTTTTCTTTCTGCAGTCTCTTTTTGATGACTTGCCGGAGATCAAATTCATCTTCTACTAATAAAATTCTCATATCTCCATCCCTTTTTTCATTTTCTCATGTTATTCTCATTTAAACTGTATATAATAACTATATAATCAAAGAATAAGAAAAGCAAGGAGGAAACAAAATGAAAAAAAGACGCTTTATCTCTATAATTACAGTATCATTATTTATTTTAACGCTAATGACAGGATGTACATCCACGAATGATCAGACAACGGAACGTACACAATCTGTCAATGTGGAAGATCAGAATTCTGACAGCTCCCTTTCTACGCAAAATGACTGGGACGACGATACTGACACGCAGACGAATTCTTCTTCCGATTTAAGCCAGGATGAAATCCGTACCATTATTGAAAAACACAATTCTGACTTAAAAGGTGTCAATATGACAATGGAACTCGATTCTGATGATGGTATCCGTGTTTATGATGTAACTGCAAGAACTTCGACCCATAAATATGAATATGAAATCAATGCATCAAGCGGCGACATCCTCAAATACGAAATTGAGTTACGCAATCCAAATGCGAACACAGCTACTTCCGGAGATGTGATCACAAAAACGCAGGTTCGCTCCATTGTAGAAAAATATACGCCTGATCTCAAAGGCCAGGATTTAAATATCGAACAAGATACCGATGACGGACTCAGGGTTTATGAAGTAGAAGGAAGAACTTCTACCCATGAATATGATTTTGAGATCAACGCTTATTCCGGAGACATCCTTCATTATTCAGAAGAAGTAAGATAATCATTCCTACTTCCTCTCTAAGATCAAAGAGGATGTTGTAAAACCATCAAAAGAAAAAACGGAAGTGATTCCACTTTGTTTTGTGGATTACTTCCGTTTTTTGGCGTACTTTAATAAAAAATGATCTGACCTTATTATGCTCCGCGATCATTCTCGCGGTAAAACAACCACTGTATACTCCTGCCCGGATGCCTGGAACTTTCTTCTTTATCTTTATCTATGCAGGAACTTCTTTGATCTGTTCGTAAATACCCCGACCGTCTAATTCATATTTTACGGTCAATTCTGCTGCCTTTACAAGTAACTCCTGATTGAAAAGCTAAGGCTATCGGTTAATACCAATTTTTGACCCTGACATGAAGGGAAGATCCACTCCTAAAGGAATTTAGGCTTTTTCAAAAGCTGAATTTTCTATGGAACTGTTATTCTACACTGGGATCTACTGAATCTTGAATTCCCGGTATAGATGGAATCTCATTCCTACACCAGAAAAAGTCGAAAGTTTAATCTCTGCCGTAGATGGACTTCCATTCCTACACCAGAAAAAGTCAAAAGCTTCATCTCTACCGTAGATGGACTTCCATTCCTACACCAGAAAAAGTCGAAAGTTTAATCTCTACCGTAGACGAGCTCCCATTTCTACACCAGAAAAAGTCAAAAGCTTCATCTCTACCGTAGATGGACTTCCATTCCTACACCAGAAAA
>DVKZ01000048.1 GCA_018715775.1 Candidatus Fimousia stercorigallinarum
GGGTATCTTTTTTGTTTCATACATATATTTCACCTGAGGCGTACGAATTATTTGTAAAAGAAATATCCGCAAGATTTAATCTTGATATCAACAAAACAAAGACGGTATATGATTGCCTCAGCTGTGTTATCGCAATTGCCATGTCGTTTCTTTTTATCGGTTTCGGGCGCTTCGAAGGAGTTAAACTGGGAACAGTTCTGTGCGCGCTGATAAACGGCCGGCTCATTGGAAAATGCAGCAGATTTTTTGAGAAACACTTTGATTTCGTGGATGGATTGAGGTTAAGAAAGTTTTTCTGAGGGTAAGTGCGCAGCTTATGTCTCAGCGCAAAAGTTTTGAGGAGGTGAAAATCATGGAATATTTGGCGCATATTGAAGGAGAACGCAGACAGTCTGTGAAAGATCATCTTTATGGAACAGCAGAGCTTGCCGGAAATTTTGCAGAGCGTTTTGGAAAGAGAGAATGGGGATATTGTTGCGGGATGCTTCACGACATTGGAAAGTACTCGGACGCATTTCAGAAACGGATCCAGAATAATGACAACAGGATGGTGGACCACGCTACAGCGGGGGCAAAAGTATGCCTGGAGCAGGGTGGATACTATTGCTTTCTGAGTTATTGTATTGCAGGACATCATGCCGGAATACCGGATTATGGGAATTCTTCTGATTCCGGAAGCGTTGGATCTTTGATGGGAAGAAGAAAAAAGGAGATCCCGGACTATTTGGCGTATAAAAAAGAAATTCAGATACCGCAGATAAACACTGCGCCTTTTGATCCAGGGCAGTCTGTGAATCCTGATTTTTCACTGAGCTTTTTTATACGTATGGTCTATTCCTGCCTGGTGGACGCAGACTTTCTTGATACGGAAAATTTTATGAAAAACGGAAGCGTGGAACGAGATGCAGGGGAGACGCCGGAGATTCTTCTCAAAAAGCTGGAGCAGCATATCGCCGGATGGCTGTCAAATGAGGAAACAGACACAGTGAACGGGAGGAGAACAGAAATACTGAAACATTGTCTTGCGTGCGGGGGACTAGAGAGAGGAATGTTTCAGTTGACGGTACCAACCGGAGGAGGAAAGACAATTGCATCTCTGGCCTTTGCCTTGCGTCACGCAGTGGAAAACGGACTGGATCGCGTGATTTATGTGATACCTTATACAAGTATTATTGAACAGAATGCAGACGTTTTCCGAAAGATTCTGGGAGATAGGAACGTACTGGAAAATCACTGCAATGTGGATTATGAAAGCTCCGAGGAACTGAAATCCATGCAGCTGGCAGCAGAAAACTGGGATAAACCGTTAGTTGTGACAACCAGTGTGCAGTTTTTCGAATCTCTTTATTCAAATAAATCTTCAAGGTGCAGAAAGCTGCATAATATGGCTAACAGTGTGATAGTTTTTGATGAAGCGCAGATGCTGCCGCCGGATTACCTGAAACCATGTCTTGCCGCAATGGAAGAACTGGTGGATCACTTCCAATGCAGCATTGTGCTGTGTACGGCCACACAGCCGGCGCTGAAGCCTTTCTTTAGAACAGACAGGAAGATTACCGAGCTGTGTCCGAGAGTACAGGAACAGTTCCGCTTCTTTGAACGTGTAACTTTTCGAAATATGGGAACAGTAACAGATGAAGAACTGATTGAAAGACTCAGTATGGAGAAACAGGCTTTGTGCATTGTCAATACCAAAAAGAAGGCACAGAGAATTTATCATGAACTGAAAGGAGAAGGAGTGTATCATTTATCCACTTCCATGTATCCGCACCACAGGCGAAGGGTTCTGGAGACAATCAGGATCCGGATGAGCAATGGTGAGAAGTGTATTCTGATTTCCACAAGTCTGGTAGAAGCTGGCGTAGATCTGGATTTTCAGACTGTATACAGACAGATGGCCGGAGTGGATTCCATGATCCAGGCTGCCGGAAGGTGCAACAGAGAGGGGAAGCGGGATAAAGAGGACAGCAGAGTGTTCTTTTTTCAGTTCGATGAAAAAGAATATGTGCCGGGACAACGCCTTCAGATTGATGTGTCAAAGCTGTTGGTTTCAGAAGGAACAGATATTGCCTCGCTTCAGGGGATCAAAAAATACTTCGAGACGCTGTATCATTTTCGGGGAGAAAGCCTGGATAAAAAGAAGATACTGGAAGAATTTAAAAATAGGCGGTATAACTTCGCAAAAGCTGACTCGGAATTTAATCTGATTGAAGAAAATACAAAAACTGTTTTTATCCCGAGGGAACCAGAAGCTGCTAAATTGCTGGATCAGATCAGATATCATGGATATACAAAATCAGGAATGAGAAAGGCCGGGCAGTACTGCGTGCAGCTTTATGAGAATGAATTTGAGAAATTCAGAGGAGCAGGTATGGTGCAGCTTATATCTGAGAATATTACAGATTTTTACGAACTTGTCAATGAAGATGTGTATTGTGATGATACGGGGCTGGATCTCGGAATCGATTTTGGAATGGCGGTTATAATGTAAACAGAGACCGTGCAGAAGAATTTGTCTCCTGCACGGTCTCTGTTTACATTATTGTAAATTTTACTATTTCAATCCACGGTTTTCTCCGACTACAGTACAAGTATAACAGACTGAAATAATGAGTTCAATAAAATTCATAATAAATTTCAGTAAATATTATAATAACAATATATAAAAATATTGCATTTAAGTATAAAGAGGAGTATAGTGAAAACAAGAGAAAAGGCAATGCAATTGTGCGAAAAAATAAATATAAGAAGGGGGAATGCCAGAATGATTTTATATCACGGCAGCAGTCAGATTGTTGAATATCCGGAAGTCAGGAAGGCACGTTTTAATAAAGATTTTTATTTTGGATTCTATTGTACCCAGTATAAAGAACAGGCCAGACGGTGGGCGTCGCGTTATGGAAAAGATGGGTACCTGAATAAATATGAGTACCAGCCGGACGAAAGTCTTAACTATCTTATTTTTCCTGAAATGACAGAAGAATGGCTGGATTTTATTGTGGCTTGTAGAAGCGGGAAACCACATAAATATGATATTGTCGAGGGACCGATGGCGGACGATACAATTTATAATTATGTTCAGAACTACATGGATGGAAAAATCTCAAGAGCAGCTTTCTGGGAACTGGCAAAGTTTAAATATCCGACTCATCAAGTTAGTTTTCATACGATTTCTGCTCTTAATACATTGAAATATATAGGAAACGAGGTAGTGTATGGGAACGAAGAATAACAATGCCCTCTTTTTTACTTGCAGCCTGATTGAATATATTGGCCGCAGCATAAAGCGGACAAGATGTGAAGTAACGGATATGCTGGGGAAAGAACGGGTAAAAAGAATCTATGATTATGCGGATGTGTTTCATTGTGAACCCATTGAGAAAACGGCTGCGGAGTTTATTGAGGAATCACAGATGAAAACAGGGGATTTTGATAATGTAGGGACCTGCAGATATACCGTACCGGGATATTGGGATATTGGAGAAGTATATGAGCGCTTAATTGAAGATTGCTATGACGATGCACATATTATTAACGGGTTGTGGGAAGTGTATCATTCATGGATCGATGCCAGGATTTCAGATTATAATACAGATTTTTATTATCAGCCAAGAGATTATATTGCAGAATGCTATAAAGAAGGAGAGATTTTATAAATGATAAAAAACAGAGAGGAGGTGTGCGCCAGTTCGGCGCTGGATATATAGCTGGTGGGAATCCAGTCTGGTAAGGCCTAGCAAGCCGCCAGTACCGAGTCCTTGGAGCGCCAAAGGCTAACAATGGTGTTTAAGCGTAGGACAGGGAAC
>DVKZ01000049.1 GCA_018715775.1 Candidatus Fimousia stercorigallinarum
TATCCTCTCATTTGTATTAATGACGGAAAGGGGGAAGGAACGGTTACAATCACCGCCTTTTGACAAGCGAAAG
Organism: Candidatus Fimousia stercorigallinarum; assembly: GCA_018715775.1. Taxonomy (GTDB): domain Bacteria; phylum Bacillota; class Clostridia; order Lachnospirales; family Lachnospiraceae; genus Fimousia; species Fimousia stercorigallinarum. Next base: position 74 of record DVKZ01000049.1, read on the forward strand.
GAGGTGAAAATGTGAAAAGACCCACTTCTCCGGAAGATGTTCAGAAAGTCTTTGACTGTTACTGCAAGAAGATTTTGAAGAATGAAGCAATCAATATTCAGAAGCACTACCAGCGTATGAACGATTTGCAGATTTCCTTTTCAGAACTCACGCCAGAACAGCTTGCGGAACTCTCGACTTATGATGATTATTCCACGGACTATGACCTTTACAAAGTCATGGGCTACGACGTGAAAATCAAGAATGAGTTGTTGAGTGAAGCGTTGCAGGAACTTTCTGAAGAAGAACGCTTTATCTTGTTGCTCTACGGTTTAGGCTTCAACGACGGCGAGATTGCCGACCTGCTGAAAATTGTACGCCGTACAGTGAACTATAAGCGTCAAAGAGGATTTGAAAAAGTCAGAAAAAGAATGGAGGAAAAACAGCATGAAGAAGAATAAAGCGGTACATAAAGGCAATGGCTTATTGCCTTACCCTGTTATCGTTTCCGCTTCACAGGGCGATATTCTGGCTATGAATGTTGTGTTATGCCATTACGAGCCATACATTGCCCGCTTGTCCATGCGAACAAGCATTGACGAATACGGCAATCCTCACACCAGCGTTGACGAGGATATGCGTAGCCGTCTGGAAGCAAAACTGATTGAGCAGGTACTTAATTTCAAAGTAGCATAAACCAACGTCCTATTGCAGAGTGACGCATTATCCCCTTTCCTGCGTCCTCTCTGGGGCTTGTATATCTATCAAAGTCTATATGACCTCATATGGGCTTTGACAGGCGTATAAGCCGTTGCGGTCTTTGACAACTGAATAAAGCAGACAGATACGTTTGTGATACAGCGAGCCACGGGAACTGTACGCCATGACCTTTCCAAAAGAGAGCGAGCGACCCACGCAGTGATCCGAGAGCGACCTTTGGAAAAGCCGTTCCGCCATGACCTGTATTCACAGGATAATGATACGTCCCAGAGGTGGTTTTGCTCATAGGAATGAGATTGGTTGAGATACCAGCGGAGCTTTTCCAGAGCCGTCTGTCTGCTTCCCAAAATACAGGAAAGGGGGTGTTGCAAAATAAGTGATACTGATATGCTTATTTTGCTGATATATGAACAAGACAAAAGAGCGAAAAACCAGCCAGCCGATTACTGTTGATATAGAGGGACTTTCTGCTATGCTCTCATGCGGTCATGCTACGGCAAGGAAAATCGGTGAGCAGGCAGAAGCAAAAATTGTCATAGGTCGCAGGGTTCTTTACTCCGTGGAAAGGGTCAAAAAATATCTGCTTTACCTTGCAGAATAGTACAGTCTTCTATTTATGTTCTTGCGGAAATATGGTATAATTATTTATAGGCAAACCACGCTGTGAGAACATGAAAAGAGGGCTACAAGAAAGGAATGGTTCTCATGGCAGTTGGCAGAAAAGACCCGAAAGGGAGAAAATTAAGAGAGGGCGAAAGCTGGCGTAATGACGGCAGATACAGTTATCGCTTCACAGATATAAGGACAGGAAAACGTCGCACAATCTACGCACAGGATTTACCAGAGCTTAGAGAGAAAGAAAAAAAGATTGCAAAGGATATGGACGACAACATTCTGACAGACAGTGCAATCAAGAAAATGACGTTAAACACCTTGTTCGAGCGATACATGGCGACCCGTGAACTGAAAGAGCCTACACGAGTGAATTACATTCGTGTATGGAATAATCGGGTGAAAGATGAAATCGGCAATATTAAAGTTGTCCAGATGTTACCCTCTCACATTAAAGCCTACTATTCAAAATTGTCCAAAGCTGGATATGCTCATTCTACTATCAAGTATATTAACAACATGATTTTTCCTGCGTTGGAAATGGCGGTTGATGATGATATTATCCGTAAAAATCCAGCAAAAGGTTCTATCAGCGATTATGGCAGACCAGCAGAGGAACGTGTGGCGTTGACAATCTCACAACAGGAAAAGCTCATTGATTTTGTGAAGCAGAGTAATGTCTACAATACTTATTATCCTATGCTTACGATTATGATAGGTACAGGGTTAAGGTGTGGAGAGCTGATCGGTCTTACATGGAAAGACGTGGACACGAGAGCAAGACGCTTGAATGTAGACCACCAGCTTATTTACAAGAACTATGGAGACGGCTGTCGTTTCCATATCTCTACTCCAAAGACGGACTCTGGTATTCGTGTGATACCTATGACACAGGAAGTACAGAAAGCATTTGAAGAGCAGAGAAAAATCAACTTCATGCTGGCGAAAGATAAGTCTTTTAAGGTGGACGGATATTCTAGTTTTGTTTTCACTGCTAAATCCGGCAGACCGCTTATGCCTTATGGTGTAAACAGTGTATTGTATAACATTGTGGACGCTTATAACAAAGCGGAAGTCCAAAAGGCAAAGAAAGAACACAGGAAAGCAGAACTGCTTCCAAAGGTTTCCGCTCATGTTATGCGACACACAGCCTGCACAAGAATGGCAGAGTGCCGTATGGATATTAAGGTATTGCAGTACATCATGGGACACGCTCATTTTGATGTGACTATGGAAGTGTATAACCACTTGGGCGACAGGGCAAGGATTGAAAACGAGATAGCAAAGCTGGATAGTATGGCAGTGAACTTCTGACACCAGAAAAGAAAAAATTGGTGTCAAATTGGTGTCAAACCTAAGAAAAATGACAATTTCAAGAGTGGAAAATGCTTGCAAACCCTTGATTTTACTGGGTTTGCAAAAAAATATTAAAAAAATTAGCATCCACCTATTGACAGTGCTAATAACTGGTGTTATATTACGTATAGAACAAATGGGAACAACATATAATTCCGGTTGTGGACAAAACCACTCGGATAGCAGTCAAGGAGGTTGCGTGTATGAATATTAATAAATTTACGACAAAGTCTATGGAGACGATCCAAAGATGTGAAAAATTAGCATATGACTATGGAAATCAGGAGATTACGCAGGAACATTTTCTGTACAGCATTTTAACGATTGAAGATAGTCTGATCTTAAAATTGATCGATAAAATGGGCATTAATAAGGAAGCATTTCTGTCTCAGGTACAGGAAATGCTCGGAAAGCTGACGAAAGTATCCGGCGGGCAGGTTTACATCAGCAATGATCTGAACAAAGTGCTGATCAGTGCCGAAGACGAGATGAAGGCGATGGGCGATGAATATGTATCCGTGGAACATTTATTCCTGAGCCTGTTGAAACATCCGTCGAAAACGATCAAAGAGCTGTTTCGAGGTTATGGGATTACGAGAGAACGGTTTCTGACTGCGCTTGCGGAAGTCCGCGGCAATCAGAAGGTGACGAGCGATAATCCGGAAGCAACGTATGAGACGCTGGAAAAATACGGATATGATCTTGTAGAACGTGCGAGAGAGCAGAAACTGGATCCGGTCATCGGCCGAGATCATGAAATCAGGAATGTGATCCGGATTCTTTCCCGTAAATCCAAGAATAATCCGGTTCTGATCGGGGAACCTGGTGTCGGTAAAACAGCCGTAGTGGAAGGACTGGCACAGAGGATTGTCCGTGGGGATGTTCCGGAACAGTTAAAAGATAAGAAAATCTTTGCTCTGGATATGGGATCGTTAGTAGCCGGGGCGAAATACCGTGGCGAGTTTGAGGAACGTTTGAAAGCAGTTTTGGAAGAAGTAAAATCAAGCGACGGACAGATCATCTTGTTTATCGATGAGCTGCATACGATTGTTGGAGCCGGTAAGACAGAAGGTTCTATGGACGCAGGCAATATGTTAAAACCAATGCTTGCCCGTGGTGAGCTGCACTGTATTGGTGCGACAACGCTGGATGAATATCGTATGTACATCGAAAAAGATCAGGCGTTAGAGAGACGTTTCCAGCCGGTTATGGTAGATGAGCCGACGGTAGAAGATACGATTTCAATCCTGAGGGGAATTAAAGAGCGTTATGAAGTATATCACGGAGTAAAGATTACGGATGCTTCCCTGGTGGCAGCAGCAACATTGTCCAACCGTTATATTTCAGACCGGTTTCTGCCGGATAAGGCGATCGACCTTGTCGATGAAGCCTGTGCGATGATTAAGACGGAGATGAATTCTCTGCCGATGGAATTGGATGAGATCCGCCGGAAGATCATGCAGATGGAAATTGAAGAAGCAGCCCTGAAAAAGGAAGATGATAAATTAAGCCAGGATCGTCTTGCAAATATCCAGAAAGAACTTGCAGAATTAAAAGATGATTTTAATTCACGTATGGCAACATGGAATAATGAAAAGGCATCCGTAGAGAGAGTACAGAAGTTAAGAGAAGAGATTGACTCGGTCAACAGCGAGATTCAGATCGCGCAGAGAAATTATGATCTGAACCGCGCAGCGGAATTGCAGTATGGAACACTTCCGGAATTGAAAAAGCAACTGGAAGTAGAAGAAGAAAAAGTAAAGAAAGACGAACATTCTATGGTTCGTGAACGAGTAACCGAAGAAGAAATCGCGAAGATCATTTCCCGATGGACGGGAATTCCGGTTGCAAAATTAACGGAAAGTGAACGAAATAAAGTATTGCATCTGGATCAGATCCTGCACCAGAGAGTCATCGGACAGGATGAAGGCGTTGAACTTGTAACAGAAGCGATTCTCCGTTCCAAAGCCGGAATCAAAGATCCGAACAAACCGATCGGCTCATTCCTGTTCTTAGGACCAACTGGTGTTGGTAAAACAGAGCTTGCAAAGGCACTTGCGGAAAGTCTGTTTGACAATGAAAATAATATTGTCCGTATCGATATGAGTGAGTATATGGAGAAATATTCGGTATCCCGTCTGATCGGAGCGCCTCCGGGATACGTTGGATACGAGGAAGGCGGACAGCTGACAGAAGCAGTCAGAAGAAAACCGTATTCGGTTGTTCTCTTTGATGAGATTGAAAAAGCACATCCGGATGTATTTAACGTATTGCTTCAGGTATTGGACGATGGACGAGTAACGGATTCTCAAGGACGTACGGTTGACTTTAAAAATACGATCATTATCATGACTTCGAATATCGGATCGACCTATCTGCTGGATGGTATCAATGCGGATGGAGAGATCAGTGAAGAAGCAAAGAACATGGTCATGAATGATCTGAGAAATCATTTCCGTCCGGAATTTTTAAACCGTCTGGATGAAACGATCATGTTTAAACCGCTGACAAAAGAAAATATCACGAATATCGTTGATCTGCTTGTAAAAGATCTGAACCGCCGTCTGGCTGACAAGGAATTATCGGTAGAATTGACACCGGCTGCAAAAGATTATGTGGCAGAGCATGGCTATGAGCCAATCTATGGTGCACGTCCGTTAAAACGTTATCTGCAGAAGAATGTAGAAACACTGGCAGCCCGTCTGATCCTGGAAGATGGCGTCAGAGCGGAAGATACGATCGTGATCGATGTAGAAAGCGGTCAGTTAACAGCAAAGCGTAAATAATCATTGAGAAAAGTTCTTCCGATGCAGGCTTATAAGAGCCTGCATTTGGAGAACTTTTGTGTTATAATGTTGACATCAATGAAAAAGGAGTGATCCGGAATGCCGCCGATCAGTAATGATTGGGCTAAATATTTGCAGCCCGAATATAAAAAACCCTATTACAGGGATTTATACTTAAAAGTAAATGAAGAATACAGGACGAGGAAGATCTTCCCGCCTGCCGATGATATTTTTAATGCATTTCATCTGACGCCGCTTGCGAATGTTAAAGCGGTTATTTTGGGACAGGATCCTTATCATAATGACGGACAGGCGCATGGACTGTGCTTTTCGGTAAAACCGCCGGTAGCGCCGCCGCCTTCTTTAGTCAACATTTATCAGGAACTGCACGATGATCTCGGCTGTTACATACCGAATAACGGATATTTGAATAAATGGGCGGAACAGGGCGTATTGATGCTGAATACCGTATTGACTGTCCGGGCGCATCAGGCGAATTCACATAGAGGAATCGGATGGGAACAGTTTACCGATGCAGCGATAAGGATTTTGAATGAACAAGACCGGCCAATCGTCTTTTTGTTATGGGGAAGACCGGCACAGATGAAAGAAAAGATGTTAAATAATCCGAACCATTTGATCTTAAAGGCTCCGCATCCAAGCCCGTTGTCCGCATATCGTGGATTCTTTGGCAGTAAGCCGTTTAGCAAGACCAATGAATTTTTAAAAGCACATGGGGTGGAGTCGATTGACTGGCAGATTGAAAATATATAAAGGAGTTAGAAGATGAGTGTATTATTTTTAGAATATCCAAAGTGCAGTACGTGCAAAAAAGCGAAAAAATGGCTGGATGAGAAGGGGATTTCTTATACAGACAG
>DVKZ01000050.1 GCA_018715775.1 Candidatus Fimousia stercorigallinarum
ATTTTGGGCAGGCGCAAGGAAGCTTTCATTTCCTTTTGGGATGCTTCGCTCAGGTGCTCTTCATTATTGAAAATCATCCATTCGCCATCCATCTTTTTGATAAAATACTGGGCAATTCCAGGAACAGTCGTTTCAATATCATATAATTTCGTTTGATAAGAAACGAATACAATCACTGCTCCTTCTTCTGATGAAGAATCTTGTATATAATAATGAACATTCTGATAAGACTCTACATAAGCATTCATTTTACGCAGCTGCTCCTCAGAATAAAAAGAATCCGGATCTTCTACCATCTGTATCAGCTGAGTACGGTCTCCTTCCAGTAATTTCTGGTAATAAGCATTTAAAAAGGACTTCATCGATGCAGATAGGTCTTCTGCATCGACGTTTGCCGCATCCTCTTCTTGCTTTTGAATCTTCATCGCCTGAACGGCTTCTGTCGATGATACCCGTGACTGATAATCTGACGATACACTTAGATAAGCAATCGTAATCGCACATCCAATCACAAAGCACCCCCAGCTGATCGCAAGAATCAAAAAAATATGCTTTTGATTATTCATGGCATTTCCTCCGAATTTCTTGATTTTTATTATATCATATTTTCTCAAGAGAGCAAAGTTTCAATTTTTTTAAAAAAATAATTGCATTCTTTTGCGGTTTGTATTAAAATAGATTTGTTCGCATCTGTAACTCAGTGGATAGAGTGCCGGCCTCCGAAGCCGTTGGTCGCGGGTTCAACTCCCGCCAGATGCGTTTTTTTATTGCTTTTATATGCATGTCCAAAATGCAGCCCCTATTATAGTATATCGTAAAAATTAAAAAATATTACAAAAACGGGACGAAACATACGGTAAGAATTTCGTCCCGTTTTATATATTGTATTTAAAAATAAATCATGAAATTTGATATTTTACTGTACCTTTACAGATCGTCTGAACAATCCGAATATCTTTGATCTCTTTTTTATCCACCTTTAGCGGATTCTTATCCAGTATAACCATATCCGCATTTTTTCCCGCCTCCAAAGTTCCTTTACGGTCTTCTTCATGGTACTCATATGCGGCATGAATCGTGATACCTTTTAATGCATCATATGTGCTGATACACTGATCCTGCCCGATCGGCTGCCCATTTCTTGTGATCCGATTCACGGCACACCATACGGAATGGAGCATATCCGGTTTCGTTACAGGAGTATCCTGATGGAAATTATAGATCAGTCCCCGCTCTAATGCAGACTTTGCAGGACTGATATGAGAACCCCTGTCATGACCCAGATTTTTCAGATGAATATCTCCCCAATAGTACGTATGACCAATAAAAATCGATGGGATCATCTTCAAAACTTTCATACGATCAAGCTGATCATCGCGGATAGTCTGGCAATGGATCATCACCGGTCTCAGATCCATATTCGGGTTTTCTGTCTGTTTCAGCGCTTTCTCATAACTATCCAGAAATTGTTCCGCCGCAGCATCTCCATTACAATGAGCAATGATCTGATAATTTCCCTTTACTGCGTTTAACACCGCCCCTTCCACATAAGAATCTTCGTGCGTCGGATATCCACAGTATTCTTTTTCTCCTTCATATGGCTTAGAAAGCCAGGCAGATTTTCCCTGAGGAGATCCGTCCAGGATGATTTTTGCACCGCCAATCTTCACTCCATTGTTATAAGCATCTACATACTCTTTAAAAACAGCAGAACTTTGTTCATATTCGTTTTCCAAAATGTAAACAACGACATCCAGCTGCAATTTTCCGGACAATGCATACTGTATCAGCCTTTGTACTCCCTGACCATTGGATGCTCCTTCCTGAACCGTTGTGATCCCGTATTTCAGATACAACTCCTGTGCAAGCTCCATCTGCTTTTCTATATCCATCTTCATTCTTGGCAGTGCCGGCAGGAGAATCTGCATCAAAGCAGGCGTCTCTTCCACATAACCATTCAAAGTACCATCTGTATTTCGTCCGAATTTCCCGCCTTCCGGATCCGGCGTATTGCTTGTCAGTCCAACGAGATCGAGTAACGCAGAATTTGCTACTCCCATATGTCCGGATGCATGTGAAATATAAATGGGTACCCATCGTGAAACTCGATCCAGCAATGTTTTGTCCGGATGTTTTCCTTCTTTTAGAAAATTATGATCATAACCACTTGCGAAAATAATTCCCTGTTTATTAATCGAATTCTTTTCCATATAATCCTTCAATGTTTCATAAATATCGGAAAAACTTCTCGTTTCCGACAGATCACACATTAATATACTCTGTGCAACTTGTGAGAAATGGCTGTGTGGATCTATAAAAGCCGGCATAAGCGTCATCCCTTTCAGATCGATCCGTTCCATCTCCGAATCTTCCAGCGCATCCGCTCCTTTTCGATCGCCGACATAAATGATCGTTTTTCCATCCGTAACAACCGCCTCCGGATCATCTCCTTCTTGCTTCATCGTTATGATATCGCCGCCAAAATAAAGTTTTTTCATAATGAATTCCCCTTTCCTTGCACACGTACAACTATAGAATATTCTTTTTCCAAAACGATTATTCAATCTATGCTGCGACATCTGTCCGCACACGGTTCAACCTTCTGCAAACACACGGTTCAGCTGCTCTAATAAAATCATGCGCATCATCTGATGAGGAAATGTCATTTTAGAAAAGCTGATCTTTTCATCTGCTCTCCGGATCACATCCGGAGACAATCCAAGAGACCCTCCGATAACAAATGTAACATGCCCATCCTTCATCCGATCAGGCCGCAGTATCTGCCGGCGCAGCTGCTCCGTTGTCATCTGCTGTCCATCGATACAAAGCGCAAAAACAAAGGAATCCTGAGGAATGTGTCGCAAGATGCGTTCCCCTTCGACTCTCCGGATCTGATCTTCTTCTTTTATGCTGGCACGGTCTGGTGTCTTTTCATCTTCTACCTCGATCAGTTCAACTGTTACTTTCTTGCCCAGCTGACTTTTATAATAATCAATTCCTTTTCGAAGATATGGTTCTTTGATCTTGCCGGCACATATTAAACGAACTTTCATCAGTCGTCTCTTCTGCCTCCAAATAAGATAACCAATCTCAATAACTGTAAAATAGCCGATGCAGCCGAAGCAACATACGTTAACGCTGCCGCTGATAAGACCTGACGCGCCTGTCTTGTTTCATCCTGTCCCAAAAGATAATTTTGTTCCAGGATCTTTAGCGCACGTCCGGATGCATTAAATTCTACCGGAAGTGTTACAAGCTGAAATAATACCGATAAACTGAATAGAATTATCCCAAGCGTGATCAATGGCTGAAAATATCCGGCAATAATACCAAAAATAATCATCGGCCAGCAAATTTTGGAACCGAAACTTGCAGCCGGAACTAATTTGGAACGAATCACCAATGGTGCATATCCGGTATGGTGCTGAACCGCATGACCACATTCGTGCGCTGCTACTCCGATCGCCGCAACAGACGTGGAGTTATACGTAGCATCTGATAAACGCAACACTTTTGAAGAAGGATCATAATGATCCGTCAGATTACCGCCGATATGCTCGACTCTTACATCTCTGATTCCGCATATATGCAAAATGCGTTCTGCCGCTTCCCGGCCGGTCATACCGCTGGCACTCCGGACGTGAGAATAACGGTTAAATGTATTATTGACTTTTGCAGATGCAAGCAGACATAATACAACCCCGATCAGAACTAAAATATATGTCGGATCATAAAAATACATAAAATCAACCTCTTTCTCTTATTCTAAAAACGTTATTGACCTATTATATCGAAACTATAGAAAAAGTCAAATGGGTTTATAGTTTTTTAAGAATTCTTATGATAATATTTACAATATTCAGAAATATTACAATGTTCGCATTTCGGATTACGAGATCTGCACACTTCTCTTCCATGGCGGATCAATAAAATATTGATCGGTATCCAATATTCTTTTGGCAGGACCGCCTGCAGCTGCTTTTCTGTTTCCAGCACCGTCTTGCTGTCCGCCCATCCAAGGCGATTGGAAACGCGATGAACATGCGTATCAACCGTAATCTCTGCAATTCCAAGTTCGTTTGCCATATACAGATTTGCAGTTTTTCGTCCAATTCCGCTTAACGACATCAATTCTTTTCTCGTAGACGGAACGACTCCATGAAAATCCTTTGCGATCTGTGCACAACATTTTTTCATATTTTTTGCTTTATTTTTATAAATACCAATAGAGCGTATGTAAGACTCGATTTCTTCCACATCTGCTTCCGCGACATCTTCGACCGTATCAAATCGCTTAAATAATGCCGGTAAAACGGCATCTACCTGTTTATCTGTACTCTGTGCGCTTAGCATGATCGCGATCAGATGCTGCCATGGATGATTTCGATAGAAACCATGATTCTCTGCTCCATAAGTCTGTACCAGCCAGTCCAATACTGCCTGTGTATCTGCTTTTGTCATTCTTGCTCACTTTCCTTTTTTTCTTTCGTCTTTTTCTTTTTTCCATGTTTTGGCTGTTTTAAAAAAGAAGCCCTGTTATCATAATCCAATTTATCAAGATAAATGTATTCTTTCGTATCCGTCGGAAGACCCTGGTCGGTAAGATCTGATTCAACAAGGCGTTTCACAACATAATAAATGGTTGCAAACAGAGGAACACCAATGATCATTCCGAGTACACCGAACAATTCTCCGAAGATCAAAATCGAAAACAATACCCAAAATGGCGACAATCCGGTCGATTGTCCCAGAATCTTCGGAGCAATGATATTTCCATCCACCTGCTGCAAAATCAGGATAAAAATTACAAACTGCACGCATTTCATCGGATCGGCAAGCAGGATCAACAACGCACTCGGAATTGCTCCGATATAAGGACCAAAAAACGGAATTACATTGGTAACACCGACAATCAAACTGATCAGAGGAAAATACGGCACATTAAGAATCCAAAGGACAAAAAAGCAGATGACTCCGATCAAACAGGAGTCCATAATGCTTCCGCTGATAAAACCACCAAACATTTTATCACATTGACGTACGGTATCCAAAATAAAGGCATTGATCCTTCTATTTTTAGAACATGCATACAAAATCTTCTTTGCCTGCCCACAAAAACGATCCTTTTCAAACAATACATAGATCATAACAATAAAACCGACCACTATATTAATTACAAAACCAAAGGTATTTAACACACCAACTAAAACAGAATTTAATGTACTGAAAATTCCGGAATGCATCCATTCATAAAACCATTCATTAAAACGGTCAACCGCTTCTTCTGTAAATTTGATGATCTGACTGTTATACCGCAAATACTCATTTAGGTTAATGTCTTCCACAAATGCATTTAACATTCCCGGTAAAGAGACTGCCAGTTCCGTGATCGTATTGATCACCTGCGGCAAAAATACACCCAGAAAAATAAAACAAATCAGAAGCATGAGCAAAACGGTACAAAATACCGAAATTGTCCGTGCTATATTTTTCTTAAATCGACGATCAGACAATCCGTTTTCTATTTTTCGCTGTATCGGCGAAACAAGATAAGCCAAAACAAGCCCGATCAGTATCGGCTGCAGCGTAGAAGTGATCACATTCAAAAATCCACCGACAGCAGCAAGATTGGAAATTCCCATATACAATAAGATTACCGCTGCAAGACTACAAAAAATCGTAAATCCTAATTTTACATATTTATTATCGTTGTTCATTATTTTTTCCTCCTGCTGCCATGTACATGTAATAGTTAGAATGCTCTATGCATAAACACCATCTATACATAGAGCATTTCCCATAAATACATGACTTGCTTAATGAATCAAGCGCCAATCATTCCTTTATTCATCCCAATTGTGGTAGACTTCCTGCACATCATCGTCCTCATCGAGCAGATCCAACGTTTTCTGGATATTTTTAATATCTTTTTCATCCGTTAATTCCACATAAGTCTGAGGGATCATATTGATACCTGCCTCAGCCATTGGAATATTTTCTGCTTCCAAAGCTTCACGTACAACGCTGAAATCAGCAGGGTCTGTAATAATCTCGAAGCTGTCCTCTTCTTCCGAGAAATCTTCTGCACCCGCATCCAGTGCGATCATCATCAGATCATCCGCATCCATCTCGCATTCTTCTTTTCCGATAATGATCTGCCCTTTTTTGTCGAACATATAAGATACACATCCGGGAGTTCCGACATTACCGTATCCTTTTGTAAATGCATTTCTTACATTAGAAGCCGTTCTGTTCTTATTGTCGGTTAAAGTTTCCACAATGATCGCAACACCATTTGGTCCATAACCTTCATATGTAATCGATTCATAATTTACAGCATCCGCATCGCCCGCTGCTTTTTTAATTCCCCGTTCAATCGTATCATTTGGCATGTTATTCGCCTTTGCTTTCGCAATTACATCACGAAGTTTGCTGTTATTTGCCGGATCCGGCCCACCCTCTTTTACGGCAACAGCAATTTCTCTTCCGATAACGGTAAAGATTTTTCCTCTCTTTGCATCATTTTTTTCCTTTTTGTGTTTAATGTTCGCAAATTTACTATGTCCTGACATAATATATTCTCCTTTATGTTTCTTTAATTCTGCATAAAAATTTTCTATCGTACCATTTTATTATGAAAAAAGTATAAAATCTGTACACTCAACTATAACATTATTTCGTATTTCCGTCAATCATCGGCTTTATGTATCAATATTCAGGCTGATTTTTAACGCAATATCGATTTTTTCCATAAGCCACGGTTCTAAATGACAGACTCTTTCTTTTAACCTGCGTTTATCAATCGTACGGATCTGTTCCAGCAAAACAACGGAATCCCGGATAATCTCACATTTCCGACTGTCAAGTTCCACGTGAGTCGGAAGTTTTGCTTTATTCATTTTACTTGTAATTGCTGCACATATCACAGTCGGACTGTGCTTATTTCCAGCATCATTTTGTATAATTAAGACCGGTCTGACTCCACCTTGTTCAGAGCCAATCACCGGTCTTAAATCTGCGTAATAAATATCTCCACGTTTAATCATCATGACTGCACGCTCCATCAAAGTTCTTACTAAAAGTATTGCCCCTCCGATGAAAATTATGCAGTATTTATGCATTTAAATAATCTACGATCTGTCTGATCTTTCCGTTCTTGTAATATACACGCGGTACTCTTCTCGTCAATCCGCAGATAAATTCATAGTTAAAACTATGTTCTTTCGATACTTCTTCAACTGTGATACCGTTTTCTCCATCTCTGCCAACCAACGTTACATCATCAAGCTCCTGAACACCTTTAATATCTGTAACATCGACCATGAACTGATCCATACAGATCCGTCCGACGATCGGAGCATACTGTCCGCGGATTAACACGCGCCCCTTAGAGGAGAGAGCACGTGGATAACCATCAGCATAGCCGACCGGAATCGTTGCAATTTTTGATTTTCGCTGTGTAACAAATGTCGATCCATAACTGATGCCGACACCAGCCTCGACTTCTTTTATATAAATGATATGGCTTTTCAAACTCAGGGCCGGGGTCAGCTTGATTTTTTCTTTATTTACCTCTTCGGAAGGATATAATCCATACGTCATAATGCCGGAACGGACCATATCCAACTGGTAATCTTCCAGATCAATGATTGAAGCGCTGTTTGACACATGCTTGATCGGAATTGTTACCCCTTCTTGTTCCAGCTTTTCAACAAAATCCATATACCTCTGGAACTGTCTGTTTGCAGATGTCTTATCCGCCTCATCTGCACAGGCAAAGTGTGTGAAAATGCCTTCTATCTCTATATTAGGGAGTGCTTTGATCTTCTCAATGATTTCAATAGATTCTTCATCATCTTTAAAACCGATCCGGCTCATGCCGGTATCCAACTTAATGTGAATCTTTGCTGTTTTCTGTAATAAAACGGCAAATTCCGAGATCTTTTTCGCCATTTCGTATCGAAATACAGTCTGCGTCAAACCATACTGCACTAATTCTCCATATTGATAAGGGGATGTATAACCAAGAATCAAAATTGGCGATTGAATTCCCTGTTTCCTCAAAGCAATGCCTTCATCAATGATCGCAACAGCAAATGCATCGACGCCGATCTCATGCAGCGATTTTGCGACCGGCAAGGCTCCATGCCCGTATCCATCCGCTTTAATAACCGCCATAACTTTTACGCCTTTTTTCAATGTATGTTTTACCTGCTCTACATTAGAATTGATCGCATCCAGATCGATCTGTGCATATGCTCGTAAATACTTATCCAAAACGTCCTGCCTCCTAAATTTATCGATTGTGTATGTTTAATACACCCGGAATATAATTTAATAAATCTGAAGCCAATAAGCTATACGTTCCTTTTTCTTCTTTTGCAAGATCACCTGCAAGGCCGTGGCAGTAAACACCCAGCCGTGCTGCCTCTGCAAGATCTAGTCCGCCGGAGCAAAGGCCGGCGATCATGCCTGTTAGAACATCTCCGGAACCGCCTGTTGACATTCCATTATTACCACTTGAATTTATAAATGTCAACCTCTCTCCGTCAGAAATTAAGGTACGGGCATTTTTTAACACAAATGTCAGTTGGTTTTTCCTGGCATAACTGCTGATACGTTCAAATGGATCTGCAAGAATATCTTCCATAGAAATACCGAGAATTCTCGACGCCTCTTTCAAATGCGGCGTGATCACGATCTTTGCTTTGGCCTCCGGAAGCAAATCCTCAAACTGAAATAATAGATTGCACGCATCTGCATCAATCACAAGATTTCCATCATACTGTTGCAGCATCTCTTTTAATAACATTCTCGTAATCTCATTTTTACCCATTCCGGGACCGATCACAGCTGTTTTACACGCTTTTTGATGTTTCCGTAGTAATTCAACTGCTTCTTGCTGGGAACGATACGTTGTCATAACTGCTTCCGGGATCAGCCCCTGTAAGATTGTCCGATTTTCTTCTGTTGTCAAGATTTCCACAAGTCCGCTTCCGCATAAATAAGCTGCTTTTGCACTGAAATAACATGCGCCCGCCATATTCGTCGTTCCGGCAACAATGAATACTTTTCCATATGTCCCCTTATGCGAATCCTCCCGTCGCTTTGGAAGCCTGAAAAGATCTTCCCTTCCATAAGTATATGCAGACGGGGACACTTTTTTAACCGCTGCCTGTGGAAAACCGATATCTGCAACAATTACTTCACCGGCATATGTTTTCCCCGGATATAAAAACAGTCCCCGCTTCATTAACCCGAACGTAATCGTCAGATCACACTTTAATGCAGTGCCCAGCACCCGTCCAGTCGTACAGCAGATACCCGATGGTGCATCAATGGCAATTTTATACACATCCGCTTCATTCATCTGTTGTACGATCTTTGCATAATCACCGCCAACATCCCTGGATAAACCGACGCCAAAGATTCCATCGATCAAAAGATCGAACACCCCATAATCCACTTCCTGTTCCGTTTCATAGCCAAGTGACTGCAGGATTTTCATTTGCTCCAAAAACTGTCTGGAAGCTTTTTTTGTATTTCCTGCAATCTGGATTGTTACAGAATAGCCATCCTCCAGCAACATGCGCCCCAATGCCAGTCCATCGCCGCCATTATTTCCGATTCCAGCAACGATGCAAATCTTCTTCGTTTTATCAAATCGCGCTACGATGAAGTCATGCATCTTTAATGCCGCTTTTTCCATGAGCACCATTCCCGGAATACCGATCTCTTCGATGCTGATCCGGTCAATTTCCTGCATCTCTGCACTCGTTGTAATATATCTCATCTGTCTGCCGCCTTTCTTTTTCCGTACTTTCACCGACAACAAAGGCAATCGCGAGATCCGCCGTATTCGATATAGAAATATGCCATCGCGAGATCCCGAGTTTTTCTGCCATGACCTTTGCATTCCCATGAAGGACGAGGTACGGTTTTCCATTTTCTTCTCGTCCGACTTCAATCTCAGAGGCCTCAACAAAACCAAATCCGGTGCCAAATACTTTTACTACAGCCTCTTTTACAGCAAAATTGCCCGCAGCCTTACTTGGATGTCCGGCAACGAGCTCTTTTTCGTTTACATGAAAAATACGTCCCGGGAAACGTTTCCCGGAACATACTCTCTCCACTCTTTTAATTTCAACAATATCTGTTCCCACACCGATAATCATGGTGTGCACCCTCCACACTACTCATTATTGCTTCGAATTCGATAGGAAAGCGTCATAAGACTTTCCGCCAAATGTACATTCTCGACCATAATATCCTTCGGAAGTTTCAAATCAACCGGTGCAAAATTCCAGAAAGCTTTAATGCCCCATTCTACCATTGATTTTGCCATGTCCGAAGCGGTCTGTTTCGGTAATGTCAAAACAGCAATCTTGATATCGTGCGTATGGATAAACTCTTCCAACGTATCAATATCATAAATTTCAACGCCGCGTACTGTCAGCCCGACCAATCGTGGATTAACATCGAAAAGACCGAGTACACGAAAACCATTTGGTTCGAAATGATAATTTGCCAGTGCCTGACCTAAGTTTCCCGCTCCAACAATGATCATGTTGTTTACTTTATCAAGCCCTAAAATCTTCCCGATTTCTGTGTACAGATATTCAACATTATATCCATATCCCTGTTGACCGAAGCCGCCGAAGTTATTTAAATCCTGTCGAATCTGTGAGGCAGTAACCTGCATGCGCTGACTCAGTTCTTTGGATGAAATTCTGGAAACATCATGTTCTTTTAATTCTCCGAGGTAACGATAATACCGAGGCAGTCTTTTAATCACAGCAGGCGAAATATCTTTTGGTATTGTTATCTTACTTTCTGCCACTTAAATTCCTCCTTGCCTAACTCACTAAATTCATTATAATGGATTGTCTAAAAAATGTCAATTAATAATGAATTTGTCCTATCTATAACCGTTGAAAACTTTACTTAATTTCTATCGTATGTTAAAATACTTGTCAGAAAATTTACAGATACAGATAAGGAAGAGAACAATGATTTTATCATGCCAAAATATATCGATTTCATTTGTTGACCAGGTCGTTTTAAAAGAGGTATCTTTTCATATAGAAGATAACGAAAAAGCTGCGATCGTCGGAATTAACGGAGCCGGAAAATCCACTCTGTTAAAGATCATTATGAACGAGCTGGAAGCTGATCAGGGTACCGTAACTCTTTCAAAAGGGAAGACAATCGGATATCTGGCTCAGCATCAGGAACAAACATATCACAATACCATTTATGATGAGATGCTTTCCGTTAAGAAAGAAATTATTGATTTAGACCGAAAAATCCGGCGTTTAGAGCGGGAAATGAACAGTCTTGAGGGAGAAGAACTGGAAAAAATCCTGGATTCTTATACAAAAGCAAATCATCGTTTTGAACAATTGGATGGATACGCTTATAAGAGTGAGATTACCGGAATTTTAAAAGGACTCGGATTCGAAGAATCGGATTTTACGAAGCAGATTTCCACTCTATCCGGCGGTCAAAAGACACGCGTTGCGCTTGGAAAACTTCTGCTGTCCAAACCGGATATCATTCTTCTGGACGAACCGACCAACCATCTGGATATGAATTCTATTTCCTGGTTAGAAACGTTCCTGATGAACTATCGCGGCGCCGTTTTAATCGTCTCACATGACCGCTATTTTCTTGACAAAGTTGTAACAAAAATTATAGAAATTTCTAATTCAAAAGCTCGTACTTATAGAGGAAATTACACTTCCTATGTGAAAAAACGTGACCAAATACGGGCGATCGAACAGAAAGAATATGAAAAACAGCAGCAGGAAATTAAGCATCAGGAAGAAGTCATCACAAAACTCAAACAATTTAACCGGGAAAAATCAATCAAACGGGCTGAAAGCCGGGAAAAAATGCTGGAAAAGATGACGATCATCGACAAACCGGTTGAAGTTGACACGAACATGAAACTTGTATTAGAACCTTCCCATATAAGCGGTAATGATGTTTTAACCGTTGAAGATCTTGCAAAATCTTATCAAGATCATCTTCTATTTGAAAATATTCATTTTGAGATCAAACGGGGAGAGAAAGTCGCTTTGATCGGTGAAAACGGTACCGGCAAAACGACGATGTTAAAAATCATCAACCGCCAGGTTTCCAAAGATGCCGGTATGATCCGCCTGGGAAGCCGGGTAAAAATTGGTTACTATGATCAGGAACAGCAGGTGCTGCACGATGAGAAATCCATCTTTCAGGAAATCAGCGATGCATTTCCGGCTCTGAACAATACCCGCATCCGAAATGTCCTCGCCGCATTTCTTTTCCGAGGCGAAGATGTTTTCAAACGTATCGGTGATCTGAGCGGTGGCGAACGTGGAAGAGTATCGCTGGCTAAGCTGATGCTTTCTTCTGCCAACTTTTTGATTCTGGATGAGCCGACGAACCATCTGGATATTTTTTCAAAAGAAGTTCTGGAACATGCGCTGAACCAATATACCGGAACTGTATTTTTCGTTTCTCATGACCGTTATTTTATCAACCAGACAGCAACGAGAATCCTGGAATTGAATCATGAACACCTGGATGAATACAAGGGCAATTATGATTACTATCTACAAAAAAAGGAGGAGGCAAAACTTAGAGGCTCTTCTGTTGCTGAAAGAAAAACACAGGTAAAAGAAGAAACACAAGTAAAAATGGACTGGAAACAGCAAAAAGAGGAAAAGGCACGTCTGAGAAAACAGGCAAACCGGATCAAACAGCTGGAAAAAGAAATTGAAAAACTGGAAGAACAATCCGCAAAACTGGATGAGGAAATCGCACTGCCAGAACACGTTTCCAACTCCGGCAAGCTGATCGAACTGACAACTGAAAAATCTAAAATTGATGAAACTCTAATGCTTCTTTATGACGAGTGGGAAACTCTATCGGAAGCATCCGTATAAAAACCAGGGACGCCACGTATCACGACGCCACAAATGATACGAAGGCGCCCCTTTTTATCATCGTTTAGATATCTAATATGATGGTAAATGGTCCGTCGTTTTCCAGTGAAACTTTCATTTCCGCGCCAAACACCCCTTTTTCAACGACCGGAACCTGTTTTTTGCATTCCTCAATGATGTATTCATATAGCTCGTCTGCCATTTTCGGATTTCCCGCATCAATAAAAGACGGCCGGTTTCCTTTTTTACAATTGGCATATAACGTAAACTGGGAGATTACAAGGAGCTGTCCATTGACATCTTTCAATGACAGATTGGTTTTTCCCTGTTCATCTTCAAAGATTCTGAGATTAATGAGTTTTTTTACATATTTATCCGCAATCTCTTTCGTATCCGATCCGGAAACACCTACAAATACGAGCAATCCCTTTTGAATGGCTCCTTTTACTTCTCCATCTACCGTTACTTCTGCATGATTTACTCTCTGTATTAAAAACTTCATGATCGACACCTCTCATATTTTTTCCCAATTGTATCATTTTTCTGCAAAGCTGTCTATTTTTATTCAGCAATCCGGACGCGCCGGCATACTATATAGTAATCAATAATAGGAGTATTACCATGAAAAAAGTAATCCAGACGATCCGATGGAATTATGCAAAAAAGAATCAGATAACCGGAAAAAACATTACGATCGCGTATTTAGATACCGGGATTACTCCGCATCACGATTTTACCAGTCCGCGAAACCGTATCTTATGCTTCCGTGATTTTGTCAACCACCGCCGATATCCTTATGATGACCATGGTCATGGAACACATGTGGCCGGAATCGGTTCTTCTTCTAAAATCGGGATCGCACCCGATTCGAATATTGTTGCACTAAAAGTTTTAAACCGGTTTGGAAACGGAAACTGCATGAATCTGATCCGCTGTTTTCAATGGATTTTGGATCATATGGAACAATATCAGATCCGGATCGTCAATATTTCGATCGGCATGGGGGAAGAATACAGTGCTGCAAAAAAAGAACAGCTGACAAGGTGGGTCGAACGCCTTTGGGATCGAGGGCTGATCATCTGTATTTCTGGAGGAAACATGGGACCAAAGCAAAACACTATCACAACACCGGGAACGAGTTACAAAGTGATCACAGTCGGCTCCAGCGACGACCGGAGTAACCCATATTCCGGAAGAGGTCCAACAAAAGACTGTGTGATGAAACCGGATATAACCGCTCCCGGGACAAATATTTTATCCTGTTACAGCGCTTCTCATTATATAGAAAGAAGCGGGACTTCCATGGCAACACCGATCGTGTCAGGTGCGATCGCGCTTTACCTGGAAAAACATCCCGCTTCAACAAACAAAATGATCAAATTAAAATTGCGAACCAGCTGTGATGATCTCGGACTTCCTCATAATCAGCAAGGCTGGGGCCGCATCAATATTCAAAAATTACTGCAAAATTAGAAGTTTACCACTTCTTCTTTTGGAGGAGCCGCTTTTTCAATCTGTACTGCCTGAAGCATAATATATTCTCCGCGCTTATGCACTTTTGCAAGCAGCTTTACCCAGTCGCCGTCCTTGACATTTGAAAAATCCGATAAGTTAAACGTATGGGATTTTGCTTTTGCAAGATTGCACGGATATGCATAAAATGCGATATCATCTGCACAGCATGTCATAATCTTTCTGCCCGGATAAATTCCTGTTCTGGGCAGACGGTTCGACCGGCGCACCTGCGTCTTCATCTGAACCATTTTGCCATCATAGCGCTTTGGATTATCCTGTGCATCAACAAACCAGATCCCATACTCCGCATCTTCAATTTCGATAATATCCTTTGTAACATCAAATGGCAGCAGATCTTCCATTTCAAACTCTTTTCCGTCGCTTCGTTCGAAATAAACCTGAACACGGCTGTTTACCGCCAGGGCAGAACGGCGGTATGTGGCGGCAGGTGTACTGTCATCGCAGCGATTGAAAACGATCATATCCGCCATTTTAAACTTCTCAATGATCAATGCACGCATATTTCTCATATACATATCAAAGGTACTGGCATCGACCGTCATAATCGCCTGATAAATCCCACCCGGCGTATCGACAAAGGCATCATATAAAGTTTCTATTTGCCACATACCGTTATATTCCACCATGATCATGGTCGGATCATATTTTTTTATACAGTTATTGATCAGATCAGGGTTAAAATCTTCTTCATCTTCTACATAAACACAGGCTTTTGTTTCAAACTCCTCATCCCCTTCTTCACAGGAAATAACCATGATCCTCTCGCCCATACGAAAATCCGGCTGGCGCAGAGTATCATTAATAAAAGAAGTTTTTCCACTGTCCAATAGACCTGTAAATACATAAACCGGTATTTCTCTCACACTATCACCTACTTAAATAATTTCGAAATCATTTCTTCATCCATCTTAGAACCGATTACACAGATTTTTCCGCATACTTCCGGAGCGCCGCTTCGAATTTCCATTTCTTCCGGAACATAATCAAAATAAATCCATGTTCCATCCTGGGCAGGAACCATCCCTTTGGCACGAAGAACTGTTTCTGGCATCTGGTTTAAGATTTCCCGAATCTGATCTTCTGTAAATTTCTTACTTGTCTCTAATCCCCAGCTTGAGAACACATCATCTGCATGATGATGGTGGTGGTGATCATGATCATGATGGTCATGACCGCATCCGCAATCATGGTCATGATGATGTTCATGCCCTTCGTGATCATGATGATGGTGTTGCTCCGATCCTTTATGATCGTGTGGATGATGATGTTCATGCTCTTCATGATCATGTGAATGTCCGCAGACAGGGCATACATCATCGAGCAGATCTTTTGCATGGATTTCCGCACCTTCCATCGCAGATAATAATTTCTTTCCATCCAGCTGATCCCATGGCGTTGTAACAATGATCGCATTCGGATTCTTCTCTTTCAGAAGTTTCATAGTTTCTTCTAATTTTTGTTCTTTGATAGAATCCGTTCTGCTTAAAATGATCGCTCCGGCACTTTCTACCTGATTATTGTAAAATTCCCCAAAATTCTTCATATAAGATTTGCATTTTTTAGCATCTGCAACTGTCGTCAGACTATTTACAACAATTCCTTCGACCGGTTCAACCGCTTTTACTACATCCGATAATTTACCGACTCCGGATGGTTCAATGACAATACGGTCCGGATGATAGGTTTCTACTACCTGTTTTAAAGATTCTTCAAAATCTCCGACTAACGAACAGCAAATACATCCGGAATTCATCTCACGGATCTCGATCCCTGCTTCTTTTAAAAATCCGCCGTCAATTCCAATCTCCCCAAATTCATTTTCGATTAAAACAACCTGTTCTCCGGCATATGCCTCTTTTAACAATTTTTTAATCAATGTTGTTTTGCCGGCGCCTAAAAAACCGGAAATAATATCTATCTTTATCATCTTATGGTCCTCCTATTCTTTTATGTTTCTATTCGCATTTAAAGGATATCATAACACTTTTGTCAGAAAAATGCAATTCACTAAAATGCGATTTGTTTGCGATTTATAAAATTTTTGTTTTATTTTAAATTTTTCAGAACAGATAATCGCAAAAAACATAATTGCTGATATCTAACCCTTTTTCGGTCAGACAGATCCTATCTTTGCCGCATCGGATCAGCTGTTCTTCTTCCTGCTTTTTCAAAATGTCTCCATAGACACTGTCGATCGTTTTATGAAATCGGTGAAAAAACTCCTTTTTGGAAATTCCTTTTGTCATGCGCATGCCAAGAAACATAAATTCTTCCATACCGTCTTTTTCACTCAATATCTGCAGCTGTTTTTTTTCACTTTGAAAATGGTATTTTTTTAATTCTTCTTCATTACAATAGCGCTCTCCCTCAAAATATGAGGAGGCACCTAAACCCAAACCGAGATATGCTCCTCCGGTCCAGTAAACAATGTTATGGATACATTCTTTTCCATCTTTGGCATAATTAGAAATCTCATAGCGTTCATAACCATATTGATGCAGATATTCTTTTGTAAGCTGATACATCGCTCTGTCTAAATCTTCATCCGGTATCTTTTTTAACAGATCCCGATTTTTTGCAAGCGGTGTTCCATCTTCCACAATCAGACTGTATGCGGAAATATGCTCCGGATCAAGCGATACGACCCGGCAAAGCGTCTGCTGATAGCTCTCTAGTGTCTGTCCTGGCAACGCAGACATCAGATCAATGTTAATATTTTCAAATCCTGCTTCCCGGGCATCATAGAAACTTTTCAAAAATTCATCATACGTATGGATCCTTCCAAGCATGGCAAGTTCCCGGTCATCGGTACTCTGAAGCCCGATGCTGAGCCGGTTAATACCGGCTTTTCGATAAATGGACAGCTTTTTTTTCGTCAACGTCCCCGGATTTGCCTCTGTTGTAATTTCCACATGAGAACTCACATCATAACTCCGATATATCTCTTCCAGAAGACTGCTCATCTCATCTTCCGATAACAGGGAAGGCGTTCCTCCCCCGAAAAAAACAGAAATCACACGGTATTCTTCTGCCAATCTTCCCTTCCAGGCAATTTCCTTTTTCAATTCCCGAACGTAAGAATTCCTATCCTCCTCGGAAGCCGAAAAGGATAGGAAATCACAATACTCACATTTTTGAATACAAAAGGGAATATGAAGATAGAGACTCAAATTCTTTTTATTCTTCATCTAATTTTAATACACTCATGAATGCTTTCTGTGGAATTTCTACACTTCCGACCTGACGCATTCTTTTCTTCCCTTCTTTTTGCTTTTCTAACAGTTTCTTCTTACGCGAAATATCTCCGCCGTAGCACTTTGCAAGTACGTCTTTACGGACTGCTTTCACAGTCTCACGTGCGATGATCTTGCTGCCGATCGCAGCCTGGATCGGAATCTCGAACAGATGTCTCGGAATTTCCTTTTTCAGTTTTTCGCACATTTTTCGTCCGCGTGCATATGCCGTATCCGCATGTACGATAAAGGAAAGGGCGTCTACTTCTTCCTTATTTATCAAAATATCCAATTTTACAAGATTTGACGGTTCATACCCTTTCATATCATAATCGAACGATGCATAGCCTCTGGAACGGGATTTTAAAGCATCAAAGAAATCATAGATAATCTCATTTAACGGAAGTTCGTATTTTAACAATGCACGGGTTTCTTCCATATATTCCATACTGATATAGCGTCCCCGGCGTTCCTGACAAAGCTGCATAATCGCACCGACATATTCCGTTGTCACCATGATCTCCGCATTTACGATCGGTTCTTCCATATGTTCAATTTCCGAAGGATCCGGAAGGTTCGAAGGATTCGTAAGTTCAATCATCTCTCCATCCGTTTTATAAACACGATAAACAACACCTGGTGCGGTTGTTACAAGATCCAGATTGTACTCTCGTTCTAATCGTTCCTGAATGATCTCCAGATGCAGCAATCCTAAAAATCCACATCGAAAACCAAAACCGAGTGCGATCGAAGTTTCCGGTTCGTATTGAAGTGCCGCATCATTCAACTGCAATTTTTCCAATGCATCCCGCAGATCCGGATACTTTGCCCCATCCGCCGGATACAATCCACAGTAAACCATCGGATTTACCTTTTTATATCCCGGAAGCGGCTCTGCACATGGATGATTCACATCGGTTACCGTATCTCCCACACGGGTATCTTTGACATTTTTTAAACTTGCCGTGATATAGCCAACCATTCCTGCTGATAACTCATCACAGGGGAAAAACTGCCCAGCGCCAAACGTTCCAATCTCTACAACATCTGCCTCCGCACCGGTCGCCATCATACGCATCCGGGTTCCCGGACGAATCGTTCCTTCCTTGATCCGGACAAAAATAATAACCCCTTTATAAGAATCGTACAAGCTGTCAAAGATCAGTGCCTGAAGCGGACCTTCCGGATCTCCTTGTGGAGGAGGAATTACTTCCACGATTTTTTCCAGTACTTCATCAATATTAATTCCATTCTTCGCTGAGATCAGCGGTGCATCCTGCGCTTCAATTCCGATCACATCCTCAATCTCTTCGATCACACGTTCCGGTTCTGCACTCGGAAGATCGATCTTATTGATCACAGGCATGATTTCAAGATCATGATCCAAGGCAAGATAAACATTCGCGAGCGTCTGCGCTTCAATTCCCTGTGCAGCATCAACTACCAGGATGGCCCCTTCACAGGCTGCCAGGCTTCTGGAAACTTCGTAGTTAAAGTCCACGTGTCCCGGTGTATCTATTAAATTAAAAATATATTCTTCTCCATCCTTGGCATGGTAAATGATCCGAACTGCCTGTGACTTGATCGTAATCCCACGTTCTCTTTCCAGATCCATATTGTCCAGAACCTGAGACTGCATCTCCCGTTCGGTTAACAAACCTGTTTTTTCTATAATTCTATCTGCCAATGTTGACTTTCCATGGTCAATATGTGCAATAATACAAAAATTTCGTATCTTACTTTGATCAAAGGCTGCCATTCAAGTTCCTCCTAGTCATAATATGCTTATTTTATTATGACCGAAGAAATCAAAAATGTCAATTATTTCAATACAGTTGCAATAATATCCGCCAAAGGCTTCATTGCCCGTTTTGCCTCGGCGACCGTATTCGTCTGCGCACCGACTTCCACCAACGTACTTCGTTTCCGATAATGAAGATTATACCGGTACCCTTTTATGTATATTTTTCTTGTAAATCCCGGATACTTCTCATACGCCGTTTTCTGCATCTGAAGGCTAAATGCAAGATTCCACAATTTATTTGGATTTTTCAGATATACAATATTACCATTCGTTGCCGTCCGGCTGACACCGTTAAAAAACATAATCTTTGCCGTCTTTTTTCCATCAATCGTCGTTACAAGACGGGTATTCTCGGCAACCCCGTCCCGATGCAGATCGATCACAACCTGAATTTCCGGATATTTCTTTAACATACGCTCGATTCCTCCCGCGGCATAGGAGTATGCTTTTGAACGATCCAGCTTTCCATTTCTGACATCATAGGATGTTTTATCATGAACAACCGAATATCCTCTTTTTTCCAGCTGTTCTTTCAATTCACTGCCGACTCCGATCACCGTATCCGCTTCCTTGCCGGCCTTGCTGTCCGCATAGCTTTCACTGCCATGCGTATGATAGATCAAAATCTGTGGTGAATCCTCTTTTTTAACGGATAGATTCCTATTAAACAAATTTTGTCCGTCCAGCTCCTGATTGGTGATCGTTGTCGTGCTGTCAACCTGAATAAAATACTTTCTCAGATAGGACTGGCTGTACAGCTGCTTTGTTGTAAAAGTTCTCTGACTCTGTGTTTCCTCTTCCTTATCTTTTTCCGTCTCATCATCTTCCGAAAACAAAAAGGAAGGCACTGCATTTTCACTAAGCAGCTGTTCCCTGCTTCCTCCATATTGTTCCTGATATTCCCAAAGTGGAAGAAACATGCCGTACACAGCTTTTTTTGTCCATTGGTACAAAATTTCGGTATTCTCATATTCCTGATAATCATATTGCGGTACACATTCTATGACAACCGTCTTAACAAATTTCTCTACCCGCTGGATCGCAAGTTCCATCAGATGATCTTTCATTTGATAGGCTTCTATACAGACCAACATTCCGGCAAGAAAGGAAATAAATAAAAAAAACATGCTGGTCAGACGTAACATCATTTTCATCGTTTGCCACCTCGTCCATCTTATGGTCTCTCTATTAAGTTTATTCCCGAAAATCTGATTTATTCATTTTCTTCACGGATGATCCACTGATTAATGCCTTCTGAAACCGTAAAACTGATTCTCTGTACTGCTTCATCAATATTTTTTGGTGTCACAAACATTTTTTTCATTCCATCATCAAATGCATCATGAATGAACTGCGCCTGCTGCTCTTCTGTTATAATATCCTGTTCCACCAGAGACTCTACTGCATCACACAAAATAGTAGAAATACTGATGACTGTCGGTACTCCGATAGCGATCACAGGTACTCCCATCGTTTGTTCATTGATCGCTTTTCGATGATTCCCAATCCCCGCACCGGGTAAAATACCCGTATTACTGACCTGTATCGTTGTATTCAGTCTCCTGGAATTGCGTGCGGATAATGCGTCGATCACGATCAGTACTTCTGCTTCCGTCTCTTTAATAATCGCCTTTAATATTTCACCCGTTTCCATTCCGGTCTGTGCCATAACGCCGGGAGAAATCGCCCGGATATCCCTTGAACCCTTATAATATCCATGTTTTTGCAAATGACCGGTAACAAATAAATGATCGATCACATACGGGCCGAGAGCATCTGGTGTTACATTCCGGTTTCCAAGTCCCGCAATCAGGATTTTTTTCCGATGTGGCAACAGAAGCTGTAGATACTCGGAAAGCACAGTACTCATTTCGTCATGATAAGAAAAATCATTTTCCTGCAGATCATGACACTCCAATGTAATATAAGTTCCAACCGGCTTTCCTAATTGCCTGCTTCCTGCTTCATTTTCAATCACGATTTTTGTTTCTTTGATGTGATGCTCTGTATCAACCCTTGTTTTCATCCGGATCCCTTCCATCGGAATTTCCCAGTTTTTATCTTCCTGAAGTTCAACGGCTAAATCTGTTCTTGCTATCATTTTTTTTCCTCCATGTACAAATCTAGTATTTGAATTTTACGAAAAGATATGCAAAAATGCATTGACAAACATACTCTGATTTAATATAATATTTGAGTATGTTTTATGCATGGCATTTTCGTGTCTCGTCATGTATGATAGTTACGATAAACACTTGATCATAAAAGAATACATTTGGAGGTGCCCAAAATGGCAAATATTAAATCAGCTAAAAAAAGAATTTTAGTTACACAGACAAAGACTGCTAGAAATAAAGCAATCAAATCTAAAGTGAAAACTTATATCAAGAAAGTAGAAGCAGCAGTTGCAGCTAATGATGCAGCAGAAGCAAAATCTGCATTAACTGTTGCAATCTCTGAAATTGATAAAGCTGCTAAAAAAGGTATTTACCACAAAAATACAGCAGCCAGAAAAGTTTCCAGATTAACAAAAGCCGTTAACAGCATTGCTTAATTGATAGTTTCAAAATAAATAAAACATACGACAAAA
>DVKZ01000051.1 GCA_018715775.1 Candidatus Fimousia stercorigallinarum
GATTCGATCGAGGCAAAGGAAATATTGCTCGAACAGTCCTTTATAAAAGAAATTTTAGAGCAATCTGCGAAAGCGGATATGGCTGTTGTCGGAATCGGAAAAGAATTTCAAAAAGAAAAAATGATGCAGACTTATCTTGCTGATAAGGAAGAAGATTATTTTGAAAATGAAGATTTGATCATGGGTGATTTTTGCTATAATTATTTCGATAAAAATGGAAAAATTGTTGATTGCAAATGGAATCGACAGCTGATCGGATTATCTTTAGATCAATTGCGGAAAATACCGGAAGTTGTATGCATTGCAGAAGAACCGGAAAAAGGAGAGAATCTTTATATTGCTGCTAAAAGCGGTATGATCACATCCATGATCATAGATATTAAAGTTGCAAAAGTGATCTTAAAAACATATGCCAGAGATTTGTTTTGTTAGCGATTCCGTTCTTTTCCCGCATTTGAGAAAAAAGAAAAATATGTTATAATCAGCTTTGACAAAAAATGAAAAGGCGGTATTTTTGTGAAATCATTATTTATTACAGAAAAACCCAGCGTGGCAAGAGAGTTTGCCAAGGCTTTAAAATTGAATACGATCAATCACGATGGCTATATGGAATCCAACAACACGATCATTACCTGGTGCGTGGGGCATCTTATTACGATGAGCTATCCGGAGGCCTATGATCCTGCGTTAAAAAAATGGGATATGAACACGCTTCCGTTTTTACCGAAAGAATATAAGTATGAGGTCATCCCTTCGGTAAAAAAACAATATACGATTGTCAGCGGACTGCTAAACAGAGATGATGTCGAGACAATTTATGTCTGTACAGACTCCGGACGGGAAGGAGAATATATTTATCGTCTGGTGGAACAGATGGCACATGTGACCGGCAAGCACCGCCGTCGGGTCTGGATCGATTCTCAGACAGAAGAAGAAGTTCGCAGAGGGATCAAAGAGGCAAAAGATTTGTCTGAATATGATAATCTCGCTGCTTCTGCCTACTTAAGAGCAAAAGAAGACTATCTGATGGGCATCAATTTTTCCCGTGCTCTGACGTTAAAATATGGCTGGACAATTTCCAACTACAGAAATCAGAAAAAAAATACGGTCATTGCAGTGGGACGAGTCATGACCTGCGTACTCGGAATGATCGTTCGCAGAGAAAGAGAAATTCGGGCATTTGTTCCGACGCCATTTTATCGGATTCTCGGGGATTTTATTCTGGACAACGAAAAAATCGAGATGGAGTGGAAAGTGACGCCGGATTCCCAGTATTACGGTTCTCCATATTTATATAAAGAAAATGGAGTAAAAGAAAAAAAATATGCACAGCAGCTGATCGATTATATGGTCAAAGAACCTCCGGTCATCGGTGAAGTTTTATCCGTATCCAGAAAAAAAGAAAAGAAGTATGCTCCGCTTTTATTTAACCTTGCGGAGCTGCAAAATACGTGCTCTAAAATGTTTAAGATCAGTCCGGATCAGACGCTAAAAGTGGTACAGGAACTATATGAAAAGAAGCTTGTTACTTATCCGCGAACCGATGCCCGAGTTATGTCAACCGCGGTCGCTAAAGAGATTCCAAAAAATATCCGCGGATTGACCGGATATGCTCCATTTTCCGGATTTGCTTCTGAGATTCTGCAGAACCAACAATACCAGGGAATTACAAAAAGCCGTTATGTCAATGACAAACAGATCACAGACCATTATGCGATCATTCCGACCGGACAGGGACTTAGTGCACTTGGATCCTTACATCCGCTCAGTGCTAATATTTATATGGGCATTGTCAGACGATTTCTAAGTATCTTTTATCCACCTGCAGTTTATCAAAAGATTCAGTTAGAGACAAAGGTAAAAACCGAACATTTTTTTACTTCTACAAAGGTTTTATTAGAAGAAGGCTATTTGAAAGTAGCAAATGCCGGACTCCAAAAAAAAGAAGAAGGTAATTCGCAGTTGCTTGAAGTGTTTGGAAAGATCCGAAAAGGAAAAAAGCTTCCGGTGCGGGAATTTCATATCAAAGAAGGAACGACCACACCTCCAAAACGCTACAATTCCGGCTCGATCATTCTGGCAATGGAAAATGCCGGCCAGTTGATCGAAGATGAAGAACTTCGTGCCCAGATCAAAGGAAGCGGGATTGGCACAAGTGCAACCCGTGCGGAAATTATAAAAAAACTGGTCAATAATCAGTATATTTCATTAAATAAGAAAACACAGATCTTGACGCCGACGCAGGTTGGTGAAATGATCTTTGATGTATGCAATGCATCGATCCGCTCACTGTTAAATCCGGAACTGACGGCCAGCTGGGAAAAGGGTCTGACGTATGTAGCGGAAGGAACCGTTACGGAAGAGGAATATATGCAGAAACTGGAAAAGTTCGTCACGGACCGTATCAACAGCGTACGAAATTTAAATAATCAGTCAAATCTTCAACGGGTATTTGATGATTCTGCCCGTTATTACAATAAGAAAGGAACAAAGAAAAATGGAACAGTTGAAAAATAAAGAACTCTTTTTAAATTTAGATCAGACGATCGCAAAAGAACTGATCGAATCTTATGAATATCCGTGGGAAGTTTTGCCACATATCGGCGAAACAATTTTAAAGATCGGGGAAACACTTTCACCGGAAGAATATGATCATCCGGCGGAAGACGTCTGGATCGCAAAATCAGCGACCATATTCCCAACGGCTTATATTCATGGTCCGGCGATCATCGGAAAAAATACGGAAGTGCGCCAGAGTGCATTTATCCGCGGAAACGCACTGGTCGGTGATGACTGTGTAGTCGGCAATTCCACAGAATTAAAAAATGTACTTATTTTTAATCATGTGGAAGTACCGCATTACAATTATGTCGGGGACTCTATCCTTGGATACCGCTCTCATATGGGTGCCGGTTCGATTACTTCGAACATCAAAGCAGACCGTAAAAATATTGAGATCCGTGTCGGTAATGAAAAAATTGCGACCGGCATGCGCAAAATCGGTGCGATTCTTGGAGATTATGTGGAAATCGGCTGCGGTGCAGTTTTAAATCCGGGCTCTGTGATCGGCCATCATACAAACGTATATCCGCTTTCTATGGTGCGTGGTTATGTGGAAAAAGAGTCGATTTACAAAAAACAGGGAGAAGTTGTTGCAAAAGAATGACAAGAAATTCACATTTGAATAAAAAAAATGTAGAAGTCAAATGCAATTTATGCTAAAATAAAAACCAAAGGTAGGCATGAGGCTTACAAGTATATAATTTAAAACCGAAAGGAGTCTCAACATGATTTATTCACATGAAGTAGAAGAAATGTGTCCAGTAGCACTTGGCGTTAATCACGGTGCTGCTCCAATCCCGGAAGAAGCGTTATGGGTAAAAGCTAAGGAAGTATCGGATATTTCCGGTTTATCCCATGGTATTGGCTGGTGTGCACCACAGCAGGGTGGTTGTAAATTAACATTAAATGTTAAAAAAGGTGTGATTCAGGAAGCATTAGTTGAAACACTTGGATGTTCCGGTATGACACATTCCGCAGCTATGGCATCTGAAATTTTACCAGGAAGAACGATTTTAGAAGCATTAAACACAGACTTAGTTTGTGATGCGATCAATACAGCTATGAGAGAAATCTTCTTACAGCTTGTTTATGGTAGAACACAGAGTGCATTCTCTGAAGATGGATTAGCTATCGGTGCCGGACTGGAAGATTTAGGTAAAGGCTTAAGATCTCAGATCGGTACAATGTACGGAACATTAAAGAAAGGTCCTCGTTACCTTGAAATGGCTGAAGGATACGTTACAGGAATCGCTTTGAACGAAGATAATGAAATTATCGGATATCAGTTCATCAACTTTGGTAAGATGATGGATTACATCAAAGACGGTGACGATGCTCAGACAGCTATGGATAAAGCAAAAGGTCAGTACGGCAGAGTTGACGATGCAGTTAAGATCATTGACCCAAGAAAGAATTAGGAGGTAGCGATAATGGCTTTATTTGAATCATATGAAAGAAGAATTAAACAGATCAATGCTACTCTTGAAAAATATGGAATCGCATCGATCGAAGAAGCTGAAAAAATCACAAAAGATGCTGGTTTAGATGTATATCACCAGATCGAAGGTATTCAGCCAATCTGTTTTGAAAATGCTAAATGGGCTTACACAGTAGGCGCTGCAATTGCAATCAAAAAAGACTGCAGAAGAGCTGCAGACGCCGCTGCTGCAATCGGTGAAGGACTTCAGGCTTTCTGTATTCCTGGTTCTGTTGCTGATCAGCGTAAAGTTGGTTTAGGACATGGTAACTTAGGTAAGATGTTATTGGAAGAAGAAACAGAATGTTTCGCATTCTTAGCTGGACATGAATCTTTCGCAGCTGCTGAAGGTGCGATCGGTATCGCTGAAAAAGCGAACAAAGTACGTAAAAAACCATTACGAGTTATCTTAAACGGTTTAGGAAAAGATGCTGCTCAGATCATTTCCAGAATTAACGGATTTACATATGTAGAAACTGAATTCGATTACTATACAGGCGAAGTAAAAGAAGTATTCCGTAAATCTTATTCTGACGGATTACGTGCAAAAGTTAACTGCTATGGTGCTAACGATGTTCGTGAAGGTGTAGCGATCATGCACAAAGAAAAAGTAGACGTATCGATTACAGGTAATTCTACAAACCCAACACGTTTCCAGCATCCTGTTGCAGGTACATATAAGAAAGAATGTATCGAACAGGGCAAGAAATACTTCTCCGTAGCATCTGGTGGTGGTACAGGACGTACTTTACATCCAGATAACATGGCAGCAGGTCCTGCTTCTTACGGTATGACAGATACAATGGGACGTATGCATTCTGACGCTCAGTTTGCCGGTTCTTCTTCTGTACCTGCTCACGTAGAAATGATGGGTCTGATCGGCGCAGGTAACAACCCTATGGTTGGTATGACTGTTGCAGTTGCTGTTTCTATTCAGGAAGCAGCTGAAGCTGGTAAATTTTAAATCATAACATTTTTTAAGGGTTTGCAGGACTGATTTTTAAAAGTCCTGCAAACCCTGTTTTTTATTAAGTAAAAAGATTTTCAATTAAAAATGCTAAAATGATAATGATCATTACAAATCAAAAAATTGAGGAGAAAGAAAACATATGAAAAAATTTATGACTGAATTTAAAGAATTTGCAATGAGGGGCAATATGATCGATCTGGCGGTTGGTATCATTATCGGCGGTGCTTTTACAACAATTGTCAATTCCCTTGTCAATGACGTCATTAATCCGGTTCTTGGTCTTGTGATCGGAAGAATCGATTTTTCTTCTTTATTTATCACGCTTGACGGAAAATCATATGCTTCGTTAAAAGCGGCAGAAGAAGCAGGAGCAGCTGTTTTAAAATATGGATCCTTCGTTTCTAA
>DVKZ01000052.1 GCA_018715775.1 Candidatus Fimousia stercorigallinarum
CCTTTAATCTGAACGAGTGTCCGTACGATCGCCGCCCTGCAGATCACATCTTTTGCTTTGTCCATACTTTCGTATCCGACTGCAAAATCAATATTTACAACATTATTACGGGCAACGACATTATTGATCACGACTTCATTTGGAATCGCAACATAATGATCTTCTTCCTCAGGTTCCTCCAGCATCCAGTCTATCATATCATCGACTTTGCTCTGGTTATCCTTTCCTTCTACTTCTCTTCGTTCTTCATAAACAAGATCATTGCCCTCTTCATTTGTAAAATATACCCGGACAAACTTGTCATCTTCAGACTTTGAAATATCAGTCTTATCCGACTGACAACCGGTAAGAACTGCCATAAATATGCATAAAAAGAAGAACAGTAACTGTTTTTTTCTCATTTCAGCCTCCTTCCTATGCACGATACGTTAACGGGATACGTACAGTAAAGGTCGTTCCCTCCCCTTCTGTACTGTGCAATTTGATCGCACCTTTATGAACTAAGATCGCATTTCTTGTAATGGATAATCCAAGACCGGTACCTCCTGTTTTTCGTGAACGCGCTTTATCTACACGATAAAACCTCTCAAACACCTGATCCTGGCAATCCTCCGGAATACCGACGCCCGAGTCTGCGACTTTTACATAAAAATATTTGTGATCGGCATTTAACGATACCCGGATCCATCCATCATCGACGTTATACTTTACTGCATTTTCAATTAAGTTCGAAAAAGCAAGCGATAATTTGATCTGATCGACTTCTGCTGTTACCGGACGGTAACTTTCAAATGTGATCTCAATATTTCTCTTCTGAGCCAGCGGTTTGATCCTTTTTAATATAACTTCCAAAAGCTCATTGATATTCGTCGGCTTGATATCAACTTTTGCCGCCTTTTTATCCATTTTCACCAAAGACAGCAAGTCAGTAATAATCTCATTCTCTCGATCGATCTCTTCTACAATATCCGATAAAAATTCGCGGTATACTTCTTCCGGCATGCCTTCCTGTGCAAGCAGGGAATCTGCCAGAACTTTCATCGAAGTCATCGGTGTCTTTAACTCATGTGATACGTTAGAAACGAATTCCTGTCTGGAATCCTCCAGAACCTGGATTTTCGACAAAATGTCATTAAACAATTTAACCGTCGTTTTCATCTCCGTCGAGCCGACTTCTTCTACAAGTTCATCTTCATGTCCCATTGCAATATATTTCAGATTTTTTTCCACTTTCTTAAAATCTCTCGTTAACAGGAAGCTGAACAGGATCGCTAACGATACCCCTGCCATAATGAACACCGCAGAAAGCAGCACACGCTGCCTGCGAATCTCATCTCTTGTAGCAATAACATCTTCGACCGATGCATCTGCCATGACAATCCCGAGAATTTCATCATTTTTCGAATTCTCGTAGACAATCGGCATCATTACCTGCATGTAACCATTCGGATATGTAATGATCTTATTCTCTTCCCCATTCATAACTTTCATGGTATCCGGAGAAAGATAGTACCTTCCCTGATAGTCTGTATAGGTGTCTTTTATAATCCGATAATTTTTATTCATAACGATCAGCCGGCCGCCAAGTGAAACGGCAAGCTGATCAATCTGTGTTGAAACAGAATTCGTATTATCATCAATCAAAAAATTTACCGCTGCAATCTGATTAGCGATCAGATTACACTGATTTTCCACAGTCGATATTTTAAAATCCAATGCTTTTGCATTATAAGAGTTTTCCAAACTCTGTCCAAAGAAAAAAACAATCAGAACGGTGAGCAAAGTGATCGTTGAAAAGATTAAAAATCGAATGCTGCGAAATACGGATAATTTTTCTTTAACCCTGGAAATAATAACCTACACCCCATTTTGTATGTATGAATTCAGGCTCACCGGAATCGCGTTCAATCTTTTCACGAAGTCGTCGGATATGCACGTCAACTGTACGCACATCTCCCGGATAATCATATCCCCATACTTTCTTCAACAGATCATCACGGCTGTATACTTTATTAACATTTGAAATCAGCAGCTTTAACAGATCAAACTCTTTTGCTGTCAAGTTTACTTCTTTATTATCGACATATACTCTTCGACTTTCAAAATCAACTTTTAATCCGTTTGATTCAACAATATGCGGTTTCTCTTCTGCTGCCACTTCTTTATTATGATTGCTGCGTCGAATGATTGCTTTGATTCTCGCTTTTACTTCCAGAATATTAAATGGTTTTGTGATATAATCATCAGCACCGTAATCCAACCCGAGGATTTTATCCATGTCATCACCTTTTGCTGTCAACATAATAATCGGCATATCAGAGAACTCGCGGATTGCCTGAAGAACTTCGTATCCGGATAATTCCGGCAGCATGACATCCAGCAAAACGATATCATATTCGGTCTTTTTTGCCATCTCCAATGCTTCTTGTCCGTCATAAGCACAGTCAACAATATAGTCGTCCTGTAAAAGGCTGAATTTAATCCCTTTTACAATTAATTTTTCGTCATCAACAACGAGTACTCTTCTTCCCATATTCTTTCCACCTCTACTAAAGCGTGATATAATCTTTGATTTTATTATATACGCCTTCTTTTATGCCAGATATTTTCATTAAATCTTCTGTCGACTGAAATTTTCCATGCTCTTCTCGATAGGAAATAATACTTTCTGCCTTTGCCTCTCCTATCCCCGGTAAAGTCATAAACTCTTCCTTTGTTGCCTGATTGATAGAAATAAGGCCGTCAGAACTCTCTCCTGTCTTTGCCGTCGACACCTGCTGCTCTTCTCTGGAAGGAATATAAATCTGCTGTCCATCTTCCATCTTCTGTGCCTGATTGACGCTCTCCGGAGCAGCCTCTTTCGTAAGCCCTCCCGCAGCCTCAATCGCGGATATGATGCGTTCGTCCGCTTCAAACTCATATACACCGGGATGCTTTACCTCTCCGCATATATATACCTGTATCGTTGTATCAATGTGATCAGTTTCCTGTTCCTGTTCAGAACTTTCTTCGGACGAAGTTGAAATAAGAATATCTTCAGACTCTTTACTACAGGCACAGCCGGCAGCCATCAGCATGAAACATAATAAAATTAATATCCGGGATTTACACTTCTGCATAGTGATACCTCCATCCCATAACCCGAAAAAGACGTATTTCTATTTGTGCAAAATACAGATATTAATTCACTATAGCTATTTTAACCAATTTTATAGTCAGTTACAAGTGGAATTTATGTTTTGTATTTAAAAATTACGATACCGATGATTGTAACCGCTGTTCCTATCAATTTACTCCATTGAAATGGAACTTTATCTACACCAAACAATCCGAACAGTTCAATCAGATATGCAATCACAATCTGAGAAATAACGATCAGCATCACGGCTTTGGCAGGTCCGAGGCTGTTCATACTCTGTATTACGGTCATGGTAATCCCGGCTCCCAGAATTCCTCCTAACAAAAAATATTTCGGCTCTACTTTCATCAGCGATAAAAAGGACTGATCTCTTTCTTTTGCAAACCAGATTACAAGACATAGAAAGAAACCGGTAACCTGTACAAAACTATTTGCAACCCACATGCTTGTCTGCTTTGTAACGCCGGTATTAAAAACTCCCTGCACACTCATCAGGGCTCCTGAAATTAACGCTGTTAATATGCTGATCATCGCTCCTACTCCTTCCTGTTATCTCTTTAATCAAAGTATGTGCATTCTCTCATCTTTTATGCAAAAAAACCTGTTACAACCGATAAAACGGTTATAACAGGTTTTATGATCATGATTCAATTATGTTTATCCCGTTATCTCTATACTCTTCCGAGTTTTTCTGCAAAACTATGTAACGCATCCGGAATATGAATGGTCTGAGGACAAACTTTTTCACAGCTGTGACAACCAATACAGCATTCCGGCTGTTTATCCGGATCTACAGAGGCAAGTGCCATTGGAGCGATAAAATCACCGGATCCGGCTACCATTGCTTCATTATAAAGTTTGAGCAAAAATGGAATGTCCAGTTCTTTCGGACAATGAGAAACACAATAATGGCAGGCCGTACATGGCACCGTTGTCTTCTTGATCATATCGTCCGCAATTCCAAGAACCAGTTCCATCTCTTTTTCATTTAATGGTTTATGTTCTTCGTATGTTGCAATATTCTCTTTTAACTGCTGCATATTAGACATACCGGAAAGCGTCACAGTAACACCAGGGATGGATTGAAGGAAACGGAATGCCCATGCCGGCACACCTTCCTCCGGTCTCGCTTCTTCTAATTTTGCAGTTGCTTCTTCTGATAAGGCTGCAAGCTGTCCGCCGCGGACCGGTTCCATAACCCAGATCGGTATATTCCATTGATTCAAAAGGGCTGCTTTTCCCTTTGCATCCTGAAAATAGTAATCAAAATAGTTTAATTCAATTTGGCAAAATTCCATATCTTTTCCATAAGCATTTAAGAATTTTGTCATACATTCGATATCGCCGTGTGCGGAAAAGCCGAGGTGTTTAATACGTCCGTTTCTCTTCTGTTCCATCAAATAGTCATAAATGCCATACTTTGGATCAAGATAAGCATCCACGTTCATTTCGCATACATTATGGAACAGGTAAAAATCAAAATAATCAACCTGGCATTTTTTCAACTGTTCCTCAAAAATTTCTTTTACTTTTGGCATGTTTGAAAGATCATAGCCCGGGAATTTGGAAGCAAGATAAAAGCTTTTGCGGTCATATTTTTTTAAGAGCTCCCCTACAACCAGTTCTGACTGTCCGCCATGATAACCGTAAGCAGTGTCATAGTAATTGATTCCTGCTTTCATGCAGTATTCAAACATCTCTTCTGCAGCTGCTTTATCAATTTGATTATCATCACCATTCAACACCGGAAGTCTCATATTACCCATACCGAGCGCTGACAATTTTAATCCTTGAAAATCATTATAAATCATTCTTTTCACTCCTTTTTTATTCATAATATCATTATACGGGCTAAAGCTGACTTTAGGTCAAGAAAAAAGAAAAACTTCTTTCCCGCTATTATGCACGAAAAAGAAGTTTTCCTGTTCTATCTTATTTCTTATAATTCTTTGATCAATCCCTCTAACACATGGATCATTTCATCGACATGTTCTTTTTCAATGATCAATGGCGGAACAAAACGAAGTGTATTTGCTCCGGCATTAATAAAGATCACACCCTGTTCCATCGCCTTTGTGATCATCGTTCCAACCGGCTGGTCAAATTCCAGTCCATGGATAAGACCGACGCCTCTGTGTTCTTTTACATGATCGTATTTCTGTGCCAGCTCATCCAGCTTTTTGTCAAGATATGCCCCCACTTCTTTAACATGATCTAAAAGATGCAGTTCTTCATAAAGGTCATATACTTTGCTGACTGCAGCTGTTGCAAGCGGATTTCCACCATATGTTGTACCATGATCGCCTGGAACTAACGCTCCGTCTGCTTTTTCATTCACAACAAACGCACCAACCGGCACACCACATCCGAGTGCCTTTGCAAGCGCCATCACATCCGGTTTTACACCATACTGTTCATGCGCATACAGCGTACCGGTTCTTCCCATTCCACACTGCACTTCGTCAAAGATAAGTAAAATATCCTTTTCGTCACAAAGCTTGCGAAGGCCAATTAAAAATT
Organism: Candidatus Fimousia stercorigallinarum; assembly: GCA_018715775.1. Lineage (GTDB taxonomy): Bacteria > Bacillota > Clostridia > Lachnospirales > Lachnospiraceae > Fimousia > Fimousia stercorigallinarum. The sequence goes on from DVKZ01000052.1 coordinate 5,660, forward strand.
CAGGATCAGCAGGAAAAACGCCCCCTTCTCCCTGTACCGGCTCACAGATGACCGCACATGTATTTTCCGTTACTTTTGATTTTACATCTTCCAGATCATTAAAATCCGCAAAGACCGCCACACAGTCTTTTGGTACAAACCCTTCCTGGTATTTTGCATTTCCCGTCACCGACAAGGCTCCCTGGCTTCGTCCGTGGAAAGAATGATTCATGGCAATGATCTCATATTCTTTCGTATTATCCTTATTATATGCGTATTTACGTGCAACTTTCAAAGCACCTTCGATCGCTTCTGTTCCACTGTTCGTAAAAAATACTTTTTTCATACCGGTTGATTTTACAATTTTTTCAGCCGCTTCGATCGCCGGTACATTATAAAACAGATTCGAGGTATGGATAATCTTATCAATCTGGGCTTTCAATGCATCATTATACTCTTTGTTGCCGTATCCCAGTGCGAATACTGCAATCCCGGCTGCAAAATCCAGGTATTTTTTTCCGTTAACGTCATACAAATAAACACCATCACCTTTATCTAAGACAATCTGGTATCGGTTATACGTTTTTAGTAAATATTTTTCCGCTTTATCCATATATTCTTTCATAGATATCATCCTTTCCGAAAATCGGTTCTTTTAAGATTGCTGTTCCGATACCTTTTTCTGTAAAGAATTCCAGAAGCAGACAATGCTCAACACGACCGTCTAAGATATGTACACGGGCAACGCCGTTTTCAATGGCCTCAATACAGTTGTTCAATTTCGGAAGCATACCGCCGCCGACAACTCCTTTATTAACAAAGTCGTGTGCCATTTCAAGATCCATTTCCGGAATCAATGTCCGCTTATCCGTCGGATCAATAAAGACGCCTTCAATATCAGTAAGGAATACTAATTTTTCTGCGCCAACGGCTCTTGCAACCGCACATGCCGTATCATCCGCATTGATGTTATAGCCCTCATTGTTTTCTCCGAGTCCGATTGGTGAGATTACCGGTACAAAATCATCTTCAATCAGAGATTCCAGCAGATCGGTATTTACTTCTTTGATCTGTCCGACATATCCGATATCTTTTCCACCAGCCAGTTTCTTCTCTACACGAATCATTTCCGCATCTTTCCCGCTTAAGCCTACGGCTTTGATGCCTAATTTACCCATCATGCCGACAAGCCCCTGGTTTACTTTAAATAAAACCATTTCTGCAATTTCCATTGTATCTTTATCTGTCACACGAAGACCATTGACGAATTCCGGTTCTTTTCCGGACATTCGCACCCATTTACTGATTTCTTTTCCTCCGCCGTGTACGATGATCGGTTTCAATCCGATCAGTTTCAATAAAGCAACGTCTTTTAAAACGCTATATTTTAAATTTTCATCCAGCATTGCGCTTCCGCCATACTTGACAACAATCTTTTTCCCGTTAAACTTCTGAATAAATGGCAAAGCTTCGATCAATGTCTGCGCTTTGAGCATTTCTTTTTCCATATAATCCATGTTTTGTTCCTTCTTTCTATTTCATCATGTTTAAGATCTATAATCTGCATTAATTGTGACATAGTCATATGTCAAGTCGCATCCCCATGCAGTTGCTTCATAATCACCTGCTTTGGCATCGACAACTGCGATCACCGGATTCTGTGATAAAATCTCTGTTGCAAATTCTTCACTATAATCCGTTGCAACACCGTCCTTTACGATCACAAGTTCGCCTGCACTGCTCTTTAAAGTAATATCAACTTTTTCCGGATCAAATTCCGCTCCGGAATAACCCATAGCACAAAGAATTCTTCCCCAGTTTGCATCTTTTCCAAAGACCGCTGCTTTTGTTAAAGAAGAGCATACAACAGATTTACTCAAAAGTTTGGCATCTTTTTTTGTTGCAGCGCCTTTTGCCTGTACTTCAAATAATTTTGTACATCCTTCTCCGTCTCCGGCAATGGATTTTGCAAGAAATTCATCAACCGCATGCAGCGCTTGACAGAAGCGGTCAAACGCTTCTCCCTCTTTTGCAATACACGGATTACCGGCTTTTCCATTTGCCATGATCAGAACGGTATCATTGGTAGAAGTATCTCCATCTACGGAAACCATATTAAAGGTATCTTCAATATCTGTTTTTAAGGCTTTGACGAGCAGTTCTTTGGATATGCACACATCTGTTGTAATAAATCCGAGCATTGTACCCATATTAGGATGAATCATTCCGGAACCTTTACACATACCGCCGATCGTCACCGTCGTTCCATCAAGTTCCAGCTCATATGCGATCTCTTTTTTTTCTGTATCTGTCGTTAAGATCGCATTTGCCGCATCATCCGCTGCCTGAACCGTATCAGACAGACTGTTTGCCAGCACATCAACGCCGCGGATAATCACATCCATTGGAAGTTGTGCTCCAATAACGCCGGTAGATGCGACAAGAACCTCTTCCGTTTGAATATGCAGTTTCTTTGCAGCCGCCTCGGCTGTTAAGCGGCAATTTTCCATTCCATCCTGTCCGGTGCAGGCATTTGCCACACCGCTGTTAACGACGATCGCTCTTACCGTTTCTTTTTCCTCGGTAATCTTCCGGTCCCATTGAACCGGAGCTGCTTTTACTTTATTTAATGTAAATGTTCCTGCACATACAGCATCGCATTCACTGACGATCATCGCCATATCTTTTTTTTCCACCGCCGGCTTGATCCCTGCACGGATCCCTGCGGCATAAAATCCTTTTGCAGCTGTAACGCCGCCTTCTATCTGTTTCATGTTGTCCCAAACCTCTCTCTATAATATAATTGATCCTTGTCTACCCCATGATAAAAGTTCATCTTTATGGAAACATCGGAACCAGTTCCAGTCCCTGGTTTTCCGGAAAGCCGAACATCAGATTCATATTCTGAACAGCCTGTCCTGCTGCACCTTTTACAAGGTTATCCATTGCTCCCATCATGATCACGCGGTTGGTTCTCGAATCAATCTTAAAGTTTACATCTACGTAATTGCTGCCTTCTACCCATCTGGTTTCCGGCGCAGCATCTTTATCTAATACACGTACAAACGTTTCATCTTTATATGCTTCATCATAAATCGCTTTTACATCTTCGTAAGAAACATCTTTTACCAGATCTGCATATGCGGTCACTAAAATCCCTCTCATCATCGGAACAAGATGCGGAGTAAAAATAATTGTCGTATCTTTTCCGGATGCATAGGTAAGCTGTTCTTCAATTTCCGGCGTATGGCGGTGTGTGCCGACGCCATATGCCTTTATATTTTCATTCACTTCGCAGAACAGATTTTGTACTTTTGCTCCGCGGCCTGCTCCGGATGTACCGGATTTTGCATCGATGATAATACTGTTCATATCAATGACACCGGCTTTGGCAAGCGGATAGATAGATAAAAATGAACAAGTTGGATAACATCCCGGATTGGCGATCAAACGGGCATTCTTTACTTTTTCCCGGTTGATTTCGCACAGACCATAAACCGCTTCATCGATAAACTGCGGGCTTGCATGTTTGATCCCGTACCATTCTTCATAAATATGTACATCTTTTATACGGAAATCCGCACTCAGATCGATGATCTTTGCTTTGGATAAAATATCTTCACTGACTAATTTGGCACATAATCCCTGAGGAGTTGCTGTAAATATGACATCTACCTGCTCTGCAAGTTCTTCCATATTATCATCCATACATTTCGCATCGACAAGCTGAAACATATTTCGAAATACATTATAATATTTTTGATCAATATAGCTGCGGGAGCCATACCACTTAATTTCTACATCCCCATGCTGCAATAATAAACGAACAATTTCCTGCCCGGCATAGCCTGTAGAACCTATAATTCCTGCTTTTATCATCATAATCTCCTTAAATCTTTTATCCTATTTAATGTGTTGTTTCACAACGTTTTATAATTATACAACCCTTTTTCTATATGTGCAACCTGTTTTTCATATTTTTTGTGCCAAAATAAATATTTATGCACTAATTATGCATAAATATTTATCGAAAATGTGAAAAAAGTAAAAAAGTACTTGCATAATATTCATAATTGCCGTATATTTATATTCGACAATAACGAACAGGATTCATTTTAGGAGGATTATAGAATGAAAGAAAAAGTTGTTTTAGCATATTCAGGGGGATTGGATACAACAGCGATCATTCCCTGGTTAAAAGAAAACTATGATTATGAAGTAATCTGCTGCTGCGTAGACTGCGGACAGGGTGAAGAATTAGATGGCTTAGAAGAACGTGCAAAGTATTCCGGAGCTTCTAAATTATATATTGTTGATATTACTGACGATTTCTGCGATAACTACATTATCCCTTGCGTACAGGCAGGTGCAGTTTATGAGAATAAATATTTATTAGGTACATCCATGGCTCGTCCCGGTATTGCAAAAGCATTGGTTGATGTTGCACGCAAAGAAGGCGCTACTGCAATCTGCCACGGTGCTACCGGAAAAGGAAATGACCAGATCCGTTTTGAATTGGGAATCAAAGCTTTAGCTCCGGATCTTAAGATCATCGCTGCATGGAGACAGGATTCCTGGACAATGAATTCCCGTGAAGAAGAAATCGAATACTGTAAGGCACACGGAATCCATCTTCCATTCTCTACTGACCAGTCTTACAGTCGTGACCGTAACTTATGGCACATCAGCCATGAAGGTCTTGACTTGGAAGATCCTGCTGCAGAACCGGATTACGAACATTTATTAGTATTAGGTGTAACACCGGAAAAAGCTCCGGATGAACCGGAATATGTAACTATGACATTTGAAGCAGGAGTTCCAAAATCAGTAAACGGTGTTGAAATGAAAGTATCCGATATTATCCGCGAATTAAACAGACTCGGCGGAAAACACGGTATCGGCATCTGCGATATCGTAGAAAACCGTGTCGTAGGAATGAAATCCCGTGGTGTATATGAAACTCCTGGCGGAACGATCCTGATGGAAGCTCAGAAACAGTTAGAAGAATTAGTTCTTGACCGCGCAACGATGGATGTGAAAAAAGATATGGGCAACAAGATGGCTCAGATCGTTTATGAAGGAAAATGGTTTACTCCGCTTCGTGAAGCTGTACAGGCTTTTGTAGAATCTACACAGACCTATGTAACAGGTGAAGTAAAATTCAAACTTTACAAAGGCAATATCATTAAAGCCGGTACTACTTCTCCATATTCTTTATACAGCGAATCTCTTGCTTCCTTTACAACCGGTGATTTATACGATCATCACGATGCAGAAGGATTCATCACATTATTCGGACTTCCATTAAAGGTTCGTGCAATGAAATTACAGGAAGCCGAAGCAAAGAAAAATAAATAAGATTATAGGGAAAATATCAGTCAGACAGGAAACATACCATCGTTTCCTGTCTTTTTCTATCCATGCAAGGATAAGCAATATCTTTCCTCAGATTATAAGATTTTATAATACGGCTTCTCTTCGTCAAAAAATAAATACCTTAAATAATCATCTCCAACAATTGCAGCCAATGACAAAAAGAACCATCGCACGGAATAGCTCAGACAGATCTGTCCTTTAAAATTGTACGGTAGTCTCGAATAATCCCAGATATGCCATCCAAGCCATAAATTGACGATACATCCGGTGATCAGTTCCAATACCGTGATCAACAGGCTCGACAAAACCATCTGGCTGATCAGACTCATTTCTATATTTACCGATTCATTTAACATTCCGCAGCCAATAAAACAGAAACCGCCGCAAAAAAACATAGAATAATGCGAGAATCCCCTCATCACGATTTCCAGACAATAATATGCAGATCCTCCGATAAAAAATAAAAATAAATATTTTTCAAAACACAACCATTTCTTCATAATTAACCTCATTTTACTCAATACTAACAGTATGGACGTTTTATATGGAAGTATGCATCAGAACTTTTGACTTCGCATGATATTTATAGTAATATTAGAATATGTATGCCTGTCCGCATACAGAAATAAAAACAGAAATGAGGAAATGATTATGGCACAATTATGGGGCGGACGCTTCACAAAAGAAACAGATCAATTAGTATATAATTTTAACGCTTCGATCAGTTTTGACCAGAAGTTTTATCGTCAGGACATTCAGGGCAGCATGGCACATGTTACAATGCTGGCCTCTGTTGGCATTTTAACCGAAGAAGAAAAAGATGCGATCATGAACGGTCTGCAGTCGATTCTTGATGATGTTGAATCCGGAAAACTGGAAATTACAAGCGAGTACGAAGATATTCACAGCTTTGTGGAGGCAGTATTGACAGAACGCATCGGTGATGCCGGAAAAAAACTACACACTGGACGAAGCCGGAACGATCAGGTTGCTTTAGATATGAAACTCTATGTCCGTGACGAGCTGGAAGAAATCGAGGATTTAGTCGTTTCTTTATTAAAAGCACTCCACAAGATCATGAAAGAAAACATCAACACTTATATGCCGGGCTTTACCCATTTACAAAAGGCCCAGCCGGTAACCGTGGCACACCATGTCGGCGCCTATATGGAAATGTTCAAACGAGACTATGATCGATTAAATGACATTTATGATCGTATGAATTTCTGTCCGTTAGGAGCAGGTGCGCTGGCCGGAACGACTTATCCGCTCGACCGGGAACAGACTGCCGAACTGCTGGGATTTTACGGTCCAACGTTAAACAGCATGGATTCCGTATCCGACCGCGATTATGTGATTGAATTTTTATCTGCATTATCAACGATCATGATGCATTTAAGCCGTTTTTCCGAAGAAATTATCATCTGGAACTCAAACGAATATCAGTTTGTTGAAATTGACGATGCATACAGTACCGGAAGCAGTATCATGCCTCAGA
>DVKZ01000053.1 GCA_018715775.1 Candidatus Fimousia stercorigallinarum
GATCTGATCCAGCTGTATGAATTAGATAAATGTCTCGTATATTTTACGACTTCTTTAAAGTCAAATGAAGTCGTAATGGAAAAACTGTTAAAAACAAACAGCGTAAGACATTATGAAGAAGACGAGGATCTGCTTGAGGATGTCATTATCGAAAACAAGCAGGCGATGGAGATGACGCATATTTATCATAATATCCTTCGAAGCATGATGTCGCTGTTTGGTTCTGTCATTGACAATAATCTGAATCAGATCATGAAACTTCTGGCTGCTGCTACGATTGTTGTAGAACTGCCTACGTTGATCGGTGGATTTTACGGGATGAATCTGGCTCCGGAAAGTATGCCGTTTTCTAATTCTCCATATGGATTTGCGATCATTGCAGCTTTTTCATTTGTTGTCTGTATTTTTGCAGTTTATATATTAAAAAGAAAAAATTTATGGTGAAAATATACAATTTTTTTTGTAAAGAAAAAAATTCCTTGCAATTTTTCAGTTCGTCATGTATGTTAATAGTAGATTGAAACATGCTATGTGACTGGCGGATCAGTAGAAAAACTACAGGGAGCATAGCATATGTACGCCGACCGCCTGGGCAGACCGCAAGGTTTTCCTGGGCGGTTTTTTCATTGCATTCTATAGCGAAGGAGATTTTTTTATGAGAGCATTAATTAGTGTATCTGACAAAACAGGTATTGTTGATGTAGCAAAACAATTAGTAGAATTGGGTGTTGAAATCATTTCAACAGGTGGAACCTATCAGAAGTTAAAAGAGGAAAATGTTCCTGCGATTGAGATTTCTGATATTACCGGTTTCCCGGAATGCCTGGATGGACGGGTAAAGACACTTCATCCAAACGTACATGCAGGACTGCTTGCGATGAGAAGCAATCCGGAGCATATGAAACAGTTAAAAGAATTGAATATCGATACGATTGATTTTGTATTCGTTAATTTATATCCTTTTAAAGAAACTATTTTAAAAGATGACGTAACCCGTGCAGAGGCAGTAGAGAATATCGACATCGGCGGACCGACAATGCTCCGTGCAGCAGCAAAGAATTATCAGGATGTGGCAGTTGTTGTCGATCCGGCAGATTATGATAAAGTGCTTACCGAATTAAAAGAAGAAGGTGAAGTAAGCCTTGATACAAAATTTTATTTAATGCAGAAAGTATTTGCCCATACATCAAACTACGATACGATGATCGCAAATTATTTGAAGAAAGAAAGAGGAGACGATTCGCTTCCTGAAACATTAACAATGACATTTGAAAAAGTTCAGGACATGCGTTACGGAGAAAACCCTCATCAGAAAGCCGCTTTCTATCGCGAGATCGGCAAAAAACAGGGATCTCTTGTAGACGCAGTTCAGTTAAATGGAAAAGAATTATCTTTCAATAATATTAACGATACAAACGGAGCACTGGAATTATTAAAAGAATTTACAGAGCCAACGGTGGTAGCTTGTAAACATGGTAATCCATGTGGCGTAGGAAGCGCAGAAAATATTATGGATGCATGGACAAAAGCATTTGAAGCAGATAAAACCTCTATCTTTGGAGGCATTGTTGTGATCAATCGTCCGGTAACTTTAGAACTGGCCACAGAACTGAAAAAGATCTTCCTGGAAGTTATTGTTGCACCGGAATATGATTCGGAAGGACTGGCTTTATTACAGCAGAAGAAAAATGTCCGTGTACTGCAGTTAAAAGACATTTCTGTACCGCAGTCAAAAGATGCTTTAGATCTGAAAAAGGTAAATGGCGGGCTGATCGTTCAGGGAATTGATTCTGAATTATTAGTAGAAGAAGATCTGAAGGTGGTGACAGAAGTTCAGCCAAGTCAGGAACAGATGGAAGATCTTCGTTTCGCATGGAAAGTTGTAAAATATACAAAATCCAACGGTATTGCACTGGCAAAGAATAAACAGACAATTGGTATCGGACCTGGACAGGTAAACCGCATCTGGGCAACAAAACAATGTTTTGAACATGCAGCAGAACTGATCAGTGAAGATGCTACTCAGGGTGCTGTATTAGCATCTGATGCTTTCTTCCCGTTTGACGACTGCGTGGAAGCAGCACATCAGGCAGGAATTAAAGCGATCATTCAGCCGGGGGGATCTGTCAGAGATCAGGATTCTATTGATAAATGCAATGAGTATGGAATCGCAATGGTATTCACAGGAATGAGACATTTTAGACATTAATTAATTGAAAAGAAACGTTTTTCCGCATTTTGCACAGCGGCAGCATGAGGAAGAACGTTTCTTTTTGTTTGTGGAGACCCAGGTTCCACTGGGGAAGATGCTTACTTTATTCCGGATAGATTAAGTTTTTGTCTGTAATCTGATACAGCGTGTTTTTCAGGAAGCGGTCCGCAATATAATTGGCCATCGGCAAATTCATATCGAGATAATTGCCGCAGTCGCGTGGGTGTGCACCCGGTACTTCATCGTTGAAATCACGGATGAATTCAAAAGTAGAAGTGATCAGAGGGAGGATATCTTTCGATTCCAGGTCTCCGGCGAGGATCAGATAAAAGCCTGTCCGACATCCCATCGGTCCGAAGTAGATCACCTTATCTTTATACTCAGGATCGTTTCTTAAAAAAGTAGCGCCCAAATGTTCGATCGTATGAATTTCAGCGGTGTTCATGACCGGTTCCCGGTTTGGTGCCGTCATACGAAGATCAAATGTCGTCAGAACTTCTTTTCCAACATAATCTTTTCTGGATGCATAAATGCCAGGCAAAAGGTCTAAATGATTAACCGTAAAACTCGCAATTTTCTTCATATTTCATAACCTCCATTGTGTGTCATAATGCCATTATATAAGTAAGAAAAACGAAATACAACAAAAAAAGAAAAAAAATAGAAAAGGGTGTTGACAATAGAAAGGATCAATGGTAATATTAGGTACGTTGCTGACGAGAAAGCAACAAAATAAAGAACTTCAAATTTCTTCCAATTCAAGAATGCGCCGGGGACGGTAGGCTGAGAATAAAAAAGAAGAAAAAAGTTCTTGACAAGAAACGAAAGTTTTGATAGACTATAAAAGCTGTCG
>DVKZ01000054.1 GCA_018715775.1 Candidatus Fimousia stercorigallinarum
AAGAGAACAGATGTTAGAAGAAATGAAGCCACAGGCGAAAAAACGCATTCAGTCCAGATTAGTATTAGAAGCAATTGTTGCGGCTGAAAATATTCAGGCTACAGAAGAAGACGTAGAAAAAGAATTTGCCAATATGGCTGAAATGTATCAGATGGAAGCAGATAAGATCAAAGAAATCTTCGGAGATGCTCAGAAAGAACAGATGAAAGAGGATATCGCTGTTCAGAAAGCAGTTGATTTCTTAGTAGCAGAATCAAAATAATGAAATAACAAACAGATGTTTTGCAAAGAAAGGGAAGAACTTCCCTTTCTTTCCGCTATAAAAATATATTTTGGCGGAATATGTTAGAGACAGGAGGAATTTCCAATGAGTTTTGTACCTTATGTCATTGAACAAACAGGTAGAGGCGAACGCTCTTATGATATTTATTCAAGACTTTTAAAAGACCGAATTATCTTTTTAGGAGAAGAAGTGACAGATGTATCCGCTGGTCTGATCGTATCCCAGTTGTTATTCTTAGAATCCGAAGATCCGGATAAAGATATTAACCTTTATATCAACAGCCCGGGTGGTTCGGTTGTAGCTGGTATGGCAATTTACGATACAATGCAGTATATTAAGTGTGATGTTTCTACTATCTGTATGGGTATGGCTGCCAGCATGGGAGCATTTTTATTAGCCGGTGGAGCAAAAGGAAAACGTTATGCGCTTCCGAATGCGGAAATTATGATTCATCAGCCATCCGGCGGAGCGCAGGGACAGGCAACGGATATTGAAATTGTATCCAACCATATTATCCAGACGAAAAAGAAACTGAATCAGATTTTAAGTGAAAATACAGGTCAGCCATATGAAAAGATCGCTGCGGATACGGAACGAGATAATTATATGACAGCACAAGAAGCAGCTGCATACGGCTTGATCGACAGTGTAATTAGTAAGAGGTAGATCATATATGGCAGGTAGAATGGATGACAGAAAGCAGTTTCGATGCTCTTTCTGCAACAAGACGCAGGATCAGGTGCGCAAGTTGATCGCTGGTCCGAAAGCAAAGAATGTCTATATTTGTGATGAATGCATTGAGATTTGCAGTGAGATCATTGCAGATGAATTCGTACCATATGAAAATCAAGATGGAATTAACTTATTAAAGCCAAAAGAAATAAAGGAATTTTTAGATCAGTATGTAATCGGACAGGATGAAGCAAAAAAAGTCCTGGCGGTATCGGTATACAATCATTACAAGAGAATACTGGCAAATGAAAATTCAGATGTTGAATTACAGAAAAGTAATATTTTAATGCTGGGACCGACCGGTTCTGGTAAAACTCTGCTCGCACAGACATTAGCAAAAGTGTTAAATGTTCCTTTTGCGATCGCTGATGCGACTGCATTAACAGAAGCAGGATATGTCGGTGAAGACGTAGAAAATATCTTATTAAAGCTCATTCAGGCAGCTGACTATGATATTGAACGCGCAGAATGCGGGATTATTTATATTGATGAGATTGATAAGATTACTCGAAAATCTGAAAATACTTCTATTACGAGAGATGTTTCCGGAGAGGGTGTTCAGCAGGCTCTGTTGAAGATCATTGAAGGAACAACTGCCTCGGTACCTCCTCAAGGAGGAAGAAAGCATCCGCATCAGGAATTTATTCAGATTGATACAACAAATATCTTGTTTATCTGCGGAGGTGCATTTGATGGGCTGGAAAAAATCATTGATTCCAGAACAGGTAAGAAGTCGTTAGGATTTAATGCTGTGATCGAACAGCAGAGCAAGAAAGATATGGATGCTCTGTTGAAAAAAGTATTGCCACAGGATTTAGTGAAGTTCGGTCTGATCCCGGAATTTGTAGGACGTGTACCGGTAGTCGTATCTTTAGATAAACTGGATGAAGATGCTCTTATAAGCATTTTAACTGAGCCCAAGAACTCCATCGTAAAACAGTATTGTAAATTATTTGAATTAGATGGTGTAACGCTGGAGTTTGAAGAGGATGCTCTTCGTGCGATCGCTCATAAGGCAATTGAAAGAAGTACGGGCGCCAGAGGACTTCGTGCGATCATGGAATCTGTGATCATGGATCTGATGTACCAGATACCTTCCGATGAATTTGTGGAAAGATGTATTATTACAAAAGATGTTGTAGAAAATGGTACAGATCCAATCGTGATTCGGTCAGAGGAAAAGAAGCCGGTGAAATCATTAACGGCAAAACGCAATAAACCGAAAAATAATGGCGAAATTGCCTAAAAACAGGCTGCTTCCATAAATTTTTATGGAAGCAGTTTTCATATCATAAATGTGGAAATATTCCACGGATTAATTATGTCAGGAGAAACTTATGATAAGAATATTACCAATGCTTGCATTGCGCGGCAAGATGATTTATCCGGGCACAACGGTACATTTTGATGTATCCAGGGAAAAATCAGCAGCAGCAGTTCAGGAAGCAATGCAAAATGATCAGACGATCTTTTTGTGTAATCAGATAGATCCAAATGCCGAAAAACCGCAGCCCAAGGATTTGTATGCGGTCGGACTTGTGGCAAAAGTAAAGCAAATCGTAAAACTGCCACAAAATATTATCCGTGTTTTTGTAGAAGGAATTGAGAGAGCATCGATTCGAGAAATATGTGAGACAGAACCATCGTTTCGCGTAGAAACAGAAACGCTTGAAACTTATCGGAAATTTCAACCATATGAAGAAAAAGCTTACATAGATTCTTTGAAAAACGGTCTGCAGGCATATCACGCGCAAAACCCACAGTTAAATCGTGAGTTCATTGAGAAGAGTCTGAATCTTGATGATTTGGAAATGTTGATTGATGAGATTGCGACACATTTACCGTTTCAATTAGAAGAAAAGCAGGATATTCTGGAAATTTCGGATTTGAAAGAACGAGCGCAAAAATTGCTAGTGATGTTGTCTGAGGCATGTGAGATCGCTCGCGTACAGCGGGAAATCCAGATAAAAGTGAAAAAAGCAGTCGATAAAAATCAAAGAGACTATATGCTTCGGGAACAGTTACAGATCATTCGTGAAGAACTCGGAGAAACATCCATAGAAGAAGATGCGGATACCTTTTTGCATATGACATATGAGTTAGATGCATCAGATGAAGTGAAGGAAAAACTGGTCAAAGAGATTCAGAGATTTAAGGGAATGCCGGCGATGGCGGGAGACAGCGGAATGCTGCGCAATTATATCGAAACAATGCTTGAAATGCCGTGGAACCGGCGGAAAGAGGAACGCTTAGATTTAAAATACGCAGCTAAGATTCTGGAGAAAGATCACTATGGTCTTGAGAAGATTAAGGAAAGGATTTTAGAATTTTTGGCGGTAAGAATTTTGACAAGAAAAGGAGAAGCGCCAATCATCTGTCTTGTGGGACCTCCGGGAACAGGTAAAACATCAATCGGACGATCGATTGCCCGTGCTTTGAACAAGGAGTATGTCCGGATTTCTCTTGGAGGAGTCCGGGACGAAGCAGAGATCCGCGGACATCGGAAAACTTATATCGGGGCCATGCCGGGCCGAATCGCAGAAGCGATCAAAAAAGCAGGGGTCGCGAATCCGCTGATTTTATTAGATGAGATCGATAAGACGGGAAAAGATCAGCGGGGAGATACCGCATCTGCATTACTGGAGGTGCTGGATGGAGAGCAGAATAAAAACTTTCGTGATCATTATCTGGAAGTGCCGCTTGATCTGAGTGAGGTTTTGTTTATCGCGACGGCAAATGATGCATCTTCGATTCCAAAACCGCTGTATGACCGCATGGAAATCATTGAAGTGTCCAGTTATACGGAAAATGAAAAATTCCATATTGCGGAACAATATCTGGTGAAAAAGCAGTTAGAAGCGAATGGTTTGGCGAAGAATCAAATACGTTTCCGAAGAGATGCGATTTTGGAGCTGATCCGTCATTATACGAGAGAAGCCGGTGTGCGTTCGCTGGAGCATAAGATCGGGGACATTTGCCGCAAATCAGCCAGAATCATTCTGGAGAAGGAGAAAGATAGCGTTACAATCACAAAAAAACGTGTCAGAGAAATGCTGGGTACTCCGATGATCTCTGATGAAGATATAGATCTGGAACCGAAATGCGGAACCGTCCGCGGTCTCGCGTGGACAAGTGTGGGTGGAGATACACTCCTTGTGGAAGTAAATACGATGCCGGGAAAAGGAAAATTGCAATTAACAGGTAATCTTGGGGATGTGATGAAAGAATCGGCACAGATTGCGATCAGCTATGTCCGCTCAGTATCTAACCGGTATAACATCGAGGAAGACTATTTTGAAAAGCATGATATTCATATTCATGTTCCGGAAGGCGCTGTGCCAAAAGACGGACCATCAGCAGGCGTTACGATGACAACGGCAGTATTGTCAGCCATTACTGAAAAAAAGGTTCGTGGAGACATTGCGATGACGGGAGAAGTTACGCTGCGAGGACACGTCCTTGCAATCGGAGGATTGAAGGAAAAACTGATCGCTGCAAAAAATGCCGGTGTCACAGAAGTTTTTGTTCCGGCAAAAAATAAGAAAAATGTAAAGGATATCGATTCTGAGATTACGAATGGATTAAAGATCACTTATGCCATGCGTGTCGAAGAAATTATTCGTGCTGCTTTTGTATAAGGAGGAAGGCATGGTTATCAAAAGTGTTAATTTAGAAACTGTTTGTGGAGTTACAAGTAAACTTCCGGAGAATACGCTTCCGGAAGTTGCATTTGCCGGAAAGTCCAACGTAGGGAAATCTTCTCTGATCAACGGGCTCATGAACCGGAAATCTTATGCAAGAACCTCTGCTCAGCCGGGAAAAACACAGACGATTAATTTTTATAATATCAATGATGCATTGTATTTTGTAGATCTGCCAGGATACGGGTATGCAAAAGTTTCTGCATCGGAAAAAGCGAAATGGGGAAAGATGATCGAGAATTATCTGCATAAATCAAAACAGCTTGCGATCATTTTTTTGCTGATCGATATCCGGCATGTTCCATCGGCAAATGATTGTCAGATGTATGAGTGGATCTTGTCGAATGGATATTATCCGGTTATTATTGCAACGAAATTGGATAAATTAAAACGAAGCCAGGTACAGAAACATCTGAAAGTAATTCGGGAGAAACTGGATCTTCGCGGAAATACCCCGATTTTTCCTTATTCTGCTCTGACAAAACAGGGACGTGAGGAAATCTGGGAATTTATTGACGAATTTGTGCTGGAAACAGAAGAAGAGTAAAAGATATAAAAAACGTTCCCATGTATTAGAACGATTCTAAATGCATGGGAACGTTTTTTTTGATGTTTTATTTCATCATTAGTTTTTCGACCAGAAAGGAATATACATCAGAACTGTCTTTGTGCCAGTCATCGCAGATTTTGATGGCCTGTTCCTTTGACATGACATTCAATTTTAATTCCAGAAGAATACTTCCTTTTTCTTTAACTTTGCAGACAACATAATACTCATTCTTTTTGGTCGGATAATAATCCGCTGTGATCTCTACTTCATTTCGCAGTTTATAGCGGTTTTTTTCAAAATAAGAGAGAATATCCTGCTTGATCGCATCGGAAATGCGGTCTTCAAACATATCAATGGCCTCTTTTCCGGCTTCTTCCATATGATAAAGAGAAGAATTGCGGATGTTCTCAATTCCGATCATATCCGATTCTACCAATTCGTTGATCGCAGTCTGTAAGGTGAAGTAATTCGTATATCCCTGGTCGAGGATAAACTCAGAAATCTGTGAATTGGTCAATGGAAAATCCACTTTATCGAGCATAAATAATACAATTAATTTGTAAAGAGTATTTCCATCCTGCTGCATGCTACTCACTCCTTGTCTGCGGGCAGTTCACACCCTGACGGGTGTTTCGGATTTTCATTTCATGGGCGACTGCATTGAGTACCTGGCGTTTATGGAGGCTCCAGCGTGGTGCAATGAGAAGATCTTTTGGTCCGTCGCCGGTAATCCGGTGAACAACGATATCTTCCCGGAGATTTTCCAGACAGCAGATCAAAAGGTCGACATATTCCTCCAACTCAAATACCGGGAACGGCTGCCTTAGATATTCATTTCCCATTGCTGTATTTTTTAAAACATGAAGCATTGATAATTTCACTCCACTGACCGGCAGGCCGTTTAGATATCGGACGGATGCAAGCATCTGTGCTTTTGTTTCACCCGGTAGTCCCAGGATTAAATGGACAATGACCGGAATATGGAGTTCATTCAGAGCAAAAACGGCCTCTTCAAATACATTCAGAGAATATCCGCGGTGGAAATTCCGGGCGGTCTGTTCGTGAATGGTCTGCAGTCCGAGCTCGATAAAAACCGGTTTGATCTGGTTTAATTTATCCAGCAGATCCAAAATATCTTTCGGCAGACAATCCGGACGTGTTCCAATGGAGATCGCAGCGATCGCCGGATGTCCGATCGCTTCATAAAACTTGTTTCGCAGATCTTCGATCGGTCCGTATGTGCTGGTAAATGCCTGAAAGTATGCAATATAACGTCTGGCGTCTGATTTGCCGGAAATAAGGGCGATACCGTTTTCAATCTGTTCGTAGATCGTCTCTTCTTTTGAAGAAGCAAAGTCACCGGAACCTTCTGCACTGCAGAACGTGCATCCCCCGTAGGAAATCGTCCCGTCCCGGTTTGGACAGGTACAGCCGGCATTTAATGATACTTTATACAGTTTTTCGCCAAATGTATTTTTAATATAACTGTCAAAAGAATAAAAACGCTTTCCGTGCCAGTCTGCGCGGATCATTTTAAATATGGTCCTTTACGGCTTTTGCAACAGTATCAGCAAGGCGCGGATCAAATGGTGCAGGCAGGATGTTCGTATCGCTTAATTCTTCGTCAGAAATAAGAGAGGCGATCGCTGTAGCCGCAGCCAGTTTCATTTCTTCTGTAATGGCAGAAGCACGTCCTTCCAAAGCGCCTTTAAAAATTCCAGGAAAGACTTCGACGTTATTTACCTGATTCGGGAAATCAGAACGTCCGGTTCCGACCACTTTTGCTCCGGCTTCCTTTGCAAGATCGGGCATAATTTCAGGAACCGGATTGGCCATAGCAAAAAGAATCGCATCCTTTGCCATAGAGGCAACCATTTCCTGAGAAACAATTCCCGGTGCGGAAACGCCGACAAAGATATCGGCGCCTTTTAAGGCATCGGCCAGAGTTCCTTTTGCATTACGGAGATTGGTGATCTGTGCGATTTCCTTTTGAGCCCAGTTTAATCCTTCACTGTCTTTGGAAACAATTCCGTTAATATCGCACATGGTAACATCTTTAAAACCATAGCGCAACAGTAATTTTCCGATTGCCATTCCGGCAGAACCGCATCCGTTGATCACGACTTTGCTCGTTTCTTTTTGCCTGTTCGTCACTTTCATAGCATTGATCACGCCTGCTAATACAACAATTGCAGTTCCGTGCTGGTCATCGTGGAAGACAGGGATATCTAACCGCTCTTTTAATTTGTTTTCAATCTCGATACATCTTGGAGCGGAAATATCTTCCAGATTGATCCCCCCAAAAGCAGGAGCAATGCGGACGACAGTATCTACGATTTCATCGACATCCTGTGTGTCAAGACAGATCGGGAATGCGTTAACATCACCGAATTCTTTAAATAATACGCATTTTCCTTCCATGACCGGCATAGCGGCTTTTGCGCCGATATTGCCAAGGCCCAGAACGGCACTTCCGTCAGAAACAACGGCGATCGTATTCGATTTAATTGTATATTTATAAGCAGCTTCTTCATCTTTTGCAATGACTTTACACGGTTCGGCAACGCCAGGGGTGTAGGCGAGTGCCAGATCCTCTTTTGTTTGTACCTTGCATTTTGACGTTGTTGTGATTTTTCCATTCCATTCTTCGTGAAGCTTTAACGCTTTTTCGCTGTTTGTCATATGGAACCTCCTATCCCATTTTGTGTATTTTAATCATTCATTATGATACCATTTTGCTCATTTTTATGCAAGACTCCGTGAAGAAACGGAATATTTTGCAAAATGACTTGTATCTTTGGTTCATTTTCTTTATCATAGATGACAGTGACAAACAGATTCGATAAGTGAAAAGGAGAACATAATGTTAGACAGCAAAGGATTACTCTTATTTGATTATGATGGAACATTGGTAGATGGCAGCATTGGTATCCATGAGGTTAGTGAAAGAACGGTCAAAGCACTTCAGACTGCACGTCACAATGGTTATCTGACCATTCTCGCTTCCGGACGGAGCATTTCTATGGTAGAACCGATGAAATATTTATTTGATGGATTTATTACAACGAATGGCGCCTATGCACAGATTAAAGGAACGGAATATGTAAACCGGACGATCGATACAGGTGTATTGCATGAATTTAATGAATACCTGAAAGGAAAAGATGATGTACTTTATGCAGATTACGAAACTCAGGATTATTCATATTGTTCCATGGTAGGTTCCGCTATTTATGAGAAAATTATGGATTATTTTGGTCTGGACCGTTCGAAATTCGGTCAGTGGGAAGGTCAGTATGATATCGGATACAACAAAATGACTGTCATGTATGAGAAAGCAGAAGCATATAAGGAACTGGAAAAACGGTTTTGTGATAAGCTGGAAATGATTGATCATCCGACGGAAAATTATGCGGAGATCATGCCGCCAGACTGCACGAAAGGTTCTGCACTTGAGATCATTCTGGAAAAAACCGGTTATCCGAGGGAAAAGGTATATGCATTTGGAGACAGTGAAAATGATTATACGATGCTGAAAGCGGCAGGACATGCAACGATCATGGGAAAACACAGTGCGGTCGTGGAAGAGGTTGCTGATTTTGAAACGCTTACTGTAGAAGAAGAAGGGATTGAATATGCATTAAAACACTGGGGAATCCTATTGTAAAAACCGTGAAGAAAACGGCATTTTTCTGTGATAAGTAATTGACAAGTATTCCTAAAATAAGGTATAGTATTTTCTAACGGCATTGACGAAGAGAAGTAGCATGGAGGCTCGCTTCCAGTGAGCAGGAGAGAGTGGAAACCCTGTAAGAATGAGACTGTGTGAATAACACTTCCGAGCTGCAATCTGAACGGAGACAAGTAGGTGCGCCGGCAGCCCCACGTAAGCGGGCAGGGTTTTATAGCCGATAAGAGACTGCTAGGCAGTAAATCAGGTGGTACCGCGGACATGACTGTTCGTCCTGACAAAAAGCGTTATGGATGGATGGTCTTTCTTTTTATCCGGCTGTTTAGAGATTCGGGAAAGAAGATCATTGCATCAGATCAACAAATCAGCAGTAAGAAGGAGAAACTTTATGAACACACCAAATATGTATCGTAACCGATTATTAAATGAGATCAGTGAAAGCGATATCGGATCTACATGCAGAGTTGCCGGATGGGTAGAAAATATTCGTGACCACGGCGGCGTATCCTTTATCGATTTAAGAGATATGTATGGCGTATTACAAATTGTTATGCGCAATACAGATTTATTAAAAGGAATTGCAAGAGAAGACTGCGTGTCAATTGAAGGAATCGTTGAAAAACGTGATGAAGAAACTTATAATCCGAAAATTCCGACCGGAACGATCGAGCTGGAAGCAAAGTCGATCGAAGTTCTCGGTAAAGTATATAAACAGCTTCCATTTGAAATTGTTACATCAAAAGAAGTACGTGAAGATGTACGTTTAAAATACCGTTATTTGGATATGCGGAATCCAAAGGTTAAGGATAATATCCTGTTCCGTACGCATGTGATTAATTTCTTGCGACAGAAGATGACAGAGATGGGATTTTTAGAGATTCAAACGCCGATTCTGTGTGCTTCTTCACCGGAAGGTGCCAGAGATTATATCGTGCCTTCCCGTAAATTTAAAGGAAAATTTTATGCACTTCCACAGGCTCCGCAGCAGTATAAACAGTTGTTAATGGTATCCGGAATTGATAAATATTTCCAGATTGCGCCATGCTTCCGTGATGAAGATGCGCGTGCAGACCGTTCGCCGGGGGAATTTTATCAGCTGGACTTTGAAATGAGTTTCGCAACACAGGAAGATGTGTTCCGTGCAGGCGAAGAAGTGCTGACAGCGACATTTGAAAAATTTGCTCCGGAAGGAGCTTCTGTAACACCGGCACCATATCCGGTCATCAGCTATGCAGAAGCGATGTTAAAATACGGAACAGACAAGCCGGATCTTCGCAATCCGCTGGAAATTGTGGATGTGACAGATTTCTTCCAGAGATGTACGTTTGAACCATTCCACGGAACAACGGTACGTGCGATCAACGTTCATCAGCAGATGTCAAAGAAATTCCATAAAAAGTTTGAATCCTTTGCAAGACATATCGGAATGGGCGGGCTTGGTTATCTGCAGGTACAGGATGATATGACATATAAAGGACCGATTGATAAATTTATTCCGGATGATATGAAACAGGAAATCGCAGATCTTGCAGGCCTGCAGGCAGGCGATACCATCTTCTTTATCTCCGATAAAGAAAAACAGGCAAATCTCTTTGCCGGACAGATTCGTACAGAGCTTGCTAATCGTCTGGATCTGTTAGAAAAGAACGCATTCCGTTTCTGTTTCATTAACGACTTCCCGATGTATGAATATGATGAGAAGGAAAAGAAGATTATCTTTACGCATAATCCGTTTTCCATGCCTCAGGGCGGTTTAGAAGCATTAAATACAAAAGATCCGGAAGAAATTTTAGCATATCAGTATGATATCGTATGTAATGGCGTAGAATTATCTTCTGGTGCTGTTCGTAACCATAATCTTGATATTATGATCAAAGCATTTGAAATCGCCGGATATACAGAAGATGACTTAAAAGAAAAATTCGGCGCTTTATATAATGCATTCCAATATGGAGCACCACCGCATGCAGGTATGGCACCTGGTGTAGACCGTATGATCATGTTATTGCGTGATGAAGAAAATATTCGCGAGGTAATTCCATTTCCAATGAATGGAAATGCACAAGATCTGATGTGCGGCGCTCCGGGCGAAGTATCTGAACTTCAGCTTAGAGAGGCACATATCAAAGTAAGAAAATAAATTGATATTTGAAAGGGTGTGATTATTGTGATCATGCCTTTTCGTGATTTACGCTGATTGATATAAGACAGAGATCAGAATCTGTATCACGCTGAAAGGGGGATGTAAAAATGGAGGAACATGAAAAAAAGATCTCGTTTGAGTCATTGGATGTTCTCATCGGAAAATGGAAAGATGGCACCTTTTCTGAAATCATCGATGACTGGAAATGGATTTTTTCTTATAGTAAAAAATATAAAGGGGCGATCATATTTTATACGATCCTCGGTATTTTCAGCACATCCATGGGATTGGTCGGAAGTGTTGCAAGTAAATATATGATCGATATTATTACCGGTTATCAGACAAGTAAACTGTGGATCATGATCGTAATCACGCTGGGAAGTGCGGCTTTTGGACTTGTTTTTTCAAATGTGATCAATCGAATTTCTACAAAATTGAGTATTTATATCAACAATGATATTCAGGCAGATATTTTTGATAAGATTATCGATGCTGAATGGATGGCAATCAATCGTTATAGCAATGGGGATGTATTAAATCGTTTTAACGGCGATGTCAATACGGTCAGCAGCAATGCGATCAGCTGGCTTCCGACGATCATTATCGCAATTTACAACTTTATCGCTACATTTGTCGTAATCTGGCATTACGACAAGGTCATGTCGATCCTTGCGTTTGCAAGTGCGCCGGTCATGCTGCTGATGTCGAAGTTCCTGATCGGTAAACAGCGAGAATACGGTAAAAAAGTAAAAGAAATGAGCAGCAAATTAATGACGTTTGAAGTTGAGACATTTTATAATTTTGATACGATCAAATCATTCGGTATTTCCACGCTCTATGGACAGAAAATGCGTGAATGGCAGGAAAAGTTTAAAAATATCAGTTTGGAATATAATATGTTTTCTATTAAAACCGGCGTGTTTATGTCGATCATGGGAATGATCGTCCAGTATGCAGCCTTCGGATACTGTTTATTCCTTTTGTGGACAAGAAGGATCACTTACGGAACGATGACGTTGTTTTTGCAGCAGAGAAGTAATTTATCGTCTGCATTTAATAATGTGGTATCCATTATTCCATCTTTTCTCAACAGTTCGATATCGGCGCATCGTATTCGGGAGCTTGTGGAATTGCCAAAAGAAGTGCATATTCCGGAGAGCAGTGAATTGGATGCGTTTATAGAAGATGGTTTTTCCGTTCGGATGACGGATGTGAATTTCTCATATATGGAAGACCAGCGTGTGATCACGGACTCCGCATTTGTTGCAAAACCGGGAGAAATAGTCGCTCTTGTAGGGCCTTCCGGCGAAGGAAAGACAACCATGATCCGGCTGATTCTCGGTTTGATCCGTCCGGATTCTGGTCAGACCTTTTTAACAGCATCGAATGGACAGACGGTGGAGATGAATGTAGAGACCCGTCATCTGTTCGCGTATGTTCCACAGGGAAATACGATCTTATCCGGAACAATTGCTGAAAATATGCGGATGGTTCGGGAAGATGCAACGGATGAGGAGATTATCGAAGCATTAAAAATTTCCTGCGCCTGGGATTTTGTGAAAAATATCCCGGATACGATCAATGCAAAGATTGGAGAACGAGGCAGAGGATTTTCCGAAGGACAGGCACAGAGGATCGCGATTGCTAGAGCTGTTTTACGAGATGCACCGATCCTTCTTCTGGATGAGGCAACATCGGCATTGGATGTGACGACAGAGCGGAGAGTCTTGAAGAATATTGTCCGGCAGAAACCAAATAAGACTTGTATCGTAACGACGCATCGTCCAAGTGTTTTAAATATGTGTCAGAGGGTATACCGTGTTATGGAAACCCGGGTAACAGAATTGAGCGAAGAAGAATCCAGCCGTATGGCAATGGATTTCTAGCAGTCAGGAGAGATTATGAAGATCGTAGATACAAGAGAATATGTGTCAATGCTCCGGGAACTGACGGAACAGGGGCATGAGGTTAATATGATCATATCTGGAAGCAGTATGACCCCGTTTTTGATCCATCAGAGGGATGTGATCTTTTTTCGAAAGCCGGATCGGAAGCTGAAAAAGGGGGACATGGTGTTTTATCAGCGGGATAATGGACAGTTTGTCATGCATCGGATTTGTAAAGTAACTCAGGATGGATACGATATCATCGGAGATGCACAGACAGAGATTGAACACGGAGTTCGACCCGATCAGATTTTTGCATTGATTACGAAGGTAAAACGAAAAGGCAAACTCCTGAGTCACGGAGATTTCTGGTGGGAATTTTTTGAACATATCTGGCCGAACCTGATACCATTTCGTTATCTGCTTGTCAGATCATATGGAAGATTAAAAAGATTATTACTGCGAAAGCAGTAATAATCTTTTTCTTTTTGAACATACTAATGGTAAGTTTTGAATGAATAGAGGAATGGATTATGATCGTATATTTTAAAGGTGAAGAAAGCGTCTGCATTACACATCGGGATCTACGGGTCAAAGATATCGGAACAGTCTATTGCAGCAGTCCGGAATTTACGTATCAGGTAGAAAATCTAAAACTATATCAGTTTCCAAAAGGATCAAATGCGAAAGAAGTGTTTTCGATTGTCAATCTTCTGGAAAAGATCAAAGAGATTGATAAGGAAATGGAATTAGTCAATCTTGGAGAGACGGATTTTATCATTTATTATAAGGCAAGAACAGAGTGTGCGAAGTGGAAGCAGCGGGCTAAAATTTTATTTGTCTGTCTGGTTGCGTTTTTTGGAGCGGCCATTTCCATTATGGCGTATAACAATGATGTCGGGATTGAGCAGCTGTTTGCAAAGGTATATGAATGGCTGACTGGAAAGAAAGCCGGGGGTCCGGGCCTGTTGGAGATTAGTTATTCTATCGGACTGGGGGTCGGTATCGTCGTATTTTTTAATCATGCAGCGAGAAAAACGTTCTCAGATGAGCCGACCCCGTTTGAAGTGCAGATGAGATTATACGAAAAGGATGTTAATAACACGTTTATTACAGGAGCAGGGCGAAAAGGGGAAGAACATGAGTAGAAAGGACGTGTAAACATGGGAATGCTTAATGGGTTATTTCGGCTGATTCTGGGATTTAGTTCCGGGCTTATCATCGCCGGAAGCTTTTTGGCTTTTTTGAGTATGATCGGTATTATACCACGGATTGCAGCTGTGACAAAAACAATGAATTGTGCCAGAAAATATGAAGATGCCATTGTACTTGGTGCGGTTTTGGGAAATCTTCTGTATTTATATGAGATCCATCTTCCGTTATGGTGGATCGGAATCTTATTGTATGGCTTTTTTGGCGGCTTTTTTGTGGGGTGTCTGGCTGCGGCACTTGCAGAAGTATTAAGAAGCGTGCCGATTTTTGCCAGACGGATACGGCTTCGAAAAGGAATGCCGTATCTTGTTTACAGTTTAGCACTTGGTAAAACGGCAGGGAGTCTGATCCAGTTTTTTTTATTATCGTAATATGGGAAAGGAAAAGAATAAATGAAAAGAGAACCAACGAAACAAGAATATCAGGAATATGTCGAACAGATTACACCGAAAAACAACTGTTTTATAAATTGCTGCAAAGCATTTTTCGTCGGCGGTCTGATCTGTACGCTTGGAGAGGTGATCAAACAGTTTGCGATGCAGACCGGAGGATGGAAAGAAGAGGATGCGCTGACGATTGTGACATTGTCATTGGTTTTATTGAGTGTTTTACTGACCGGATGGAATCTGTTCGCAAAAATCGCGGATTTCGCAGGAGCCGGAACACTCGTGCCGATTACCGGATTTGCAAATTCCGTTGCATCTCCTGCGATCGAATATCAGAAAGAGGGACAGGTATTCGGGATTGGAGTAAAGATTTTTACGATTGCGGGTCCGGTTATTTTATATGGTGTGTTCAGCAGCTGGATCATTGGATTGGGCTATTGGATCTTTCAGACATTTTTCTAATGATTAATGTATGAAAGATTAAGTCCGCTGAGAAGAAAAAATTCCCCGTAAGAAAGATCTTACGGGGAATGGT
The DNA here is from genome assembly GCA_018715775.1 of Candidatus Fimousia stercorigallinarum. GTDB lineage: Bacteria > Bacillota > Clostridia > Lachnospirales > Lachnospiraceae > Fimousia > Fimousia stercorigallinarum. The sequence goes on from DVKZ01000054.1 coordinate 15,120, forward strand.
TGTGTCAAGGGAAGCAGGTTCATAAGAATCTCTGACATCCCTTTTTAAGGTCATGATTCACTTAATCCTTTGGACAATGCCTTTTCAAAAGCCAATAACTGTTCCATTGGTTTGGAAACACTGAGATTATGCCGGATACTCATACGAAGATTTGAGTAATCAGTCCGGAATGAAAATCCCTTTGGTGCAAAGAGGTCATTCACCGTGTATGGCTTGCGGCTCATTGCCACATCAAATACAATGTCCAGAAACTGATTCTGATGGAAGGTTTTTCGAGTAAATTCCTTGCGGTATGCAGGAATTAGTTTTTGCTCGACTATGCAATCATAAAATTCCTGTAATCTGGAGTCAGAACTTTCACGTAAAAAATCATATTCTCCGTCTAATATTGCATTCGCCTGTTCCTGAGTGATGGGAATTAATTCTTTTGTCACGACGTTCATATCTTTTTCTTTTTTTTCGATAAAAATATCTTCCATATCCTCCATCACGATAGAATAGGCCGAAGGAAAATCCGCTTCTTCACTGCGAAAAGTTACTTTGCGGATATATGTAGAGAACATACTTTTAGTCTTATCTTCCAGCTCAATGAATTCATGTTCCTTCTTCTTGTACTCAGCCATATTCGTAGTTCGAATGACCTCTGTATACATAATTTTACTCATACAGTAACCTCCTGTGACCGGATTGTATTCGGTCCCTGCTTTATGCAGATATCATTATAAAATAATAAAAATCAGAATCAGGCTTTCATATAAAGATATCTTATATGAACTGATTCAATTTCGGATCATAGTGATAATCAATTGCTGCAAGTTTATCAATGACTTCCTGTTTATTCAGACCGACTTCTTCACAGAGAATATCCAGAGAAGCAAAGTAATCTCTTAAGTGAGTATTCAAAACACTCAGCAGCATAATTGGGTCAATTGGATAATCTTTCGCTGTCATAAAACACTCCTTTTCTTTTCATATACATAATAGCATATTAATTTCTGTTTGTCCTATAAATCGGGCAAAATTACGAAAAATTTAATAAATATACTGGAAAGTATTTGTGATTATAAGTAAAATATAACAAAAAACAGAATAGGAAACAATGATGGAATTATATTTTGTACGTCATGGAAAAACATTAGAAAATCAAAAAGGTCTTTATTACGGAATGATCGATTCCGGGCTTTTGCCGGAAAGCAGAAAAAAACTTCAGTCTTACAGCGGGTGGTTTTTGCAGCAGCAATTTGACGCGGTCTATGTGAGCCCTATGCGGCGCGCATTGGAGACCGTTGAAATTTTACTGCCAGGATATACGTGGATGAAGGACCGGCGCCTGGAAGAGAGGCATTTTGGTATATTAGAAGGAAAAACCTATGAGGAAATCCTGCGTGATCATCCCAGGGAAGCAAAGCAGTGGGAAGAGGATTGGATGAACTATGAGATCCCCGAAGGGGAGAGCTTTTGGCAGGTGCAAAAGAGAGTGTCTGCTTTTGCAGAGGAAATAAAGGAATCCGGATATGAAAAGATTCTTATTGTGTCACATAAGGGAACAATGATACAATTAATATTAGCACTTTTAAAAATTCCGCCTGAGCAATATTGGAAGTTTACATTAGAATCAGACTGTTATTCAACGATTCGATATTCTTACGGAAATGCAGTGCTTACAACATTAAATCAACGATTATGAGGGACAGGATATGGATTTATTTGATTATATGAGAGAACAGACGATGGAAAAAGAATCGCCTCTCGCCCAGCGCTTGCGTCCGATGACATTGGAAGAAGTTGTCGGACAGCAGCATATCATTGGCAAGGATAAATTGTTATATCGTGCGATCAAAGCGGATAAGCTGAGTTCAGTTATTTTCTACGGACCTCCGGGAACAGGAAAGACGACGCTTGCCAAGGTGATTGCAAATTCGACAAAGGCAGAGTTTATTCAGATGAACGCTACAACATCTGGAAAAAAGGAAATGCAGGAAGCTGTGCAGAAAGCAAAGGACAACTTGGGAATGTTTCGAAAAAAGACGATCCTTTTTATCGATGAGATCCACCGATTTAATAAAGCACAGCAGGATTATCTCCTGCCGTTTGTAGAAGATGGGACAGTGATCCTGATCGGAGCAACGACGGAAAATCCGTATTTTGAAGTGAATGGTGCGTTGATCTCCCGATCGAATATATTTGAACTATACCCGCTTACGAACGAAGAAATTCAGCAGATAATCCATCGTGCGGTCTATGACTGCGAAAAGGGGATGGGTACCTACGGTGCCGAGATCGATCAGGATGCGCTGGAATTTCTGGCGGATATGGCAGAAGGCGATGCAAGGACAGCATTGAATGCAGTGGAGCTGGGAATTTTGACAACAGAACCTTCTAAGGATGGTAAGATACATATTACGCTGGAAGTTGCGGAACAGTGTATCCAGAGGCGGGCGTTTCGCTATGATAAATCGGGTGACAATCATTATGATACGATTTCTGCCTTTATTAAGAGTATGCGGGGATCGGATCCGGACGCAGTCATTTATTATCTGGCGAAAATGATCGATGCTGGGGAAAGTGTTACGTTTATTGCGCGGCGTATCATGATCTGTGCATCCGAAGATGTCGGAAATGCTGATCCAAGAGCGCTCACTGTGGCTGTTTCCGCATCAGAAGCAGTTGAACGTGTCGGAATGCCGGAGGCAAGGATCATACTTGCCCAAGCAGCCATATATGTAGCTTGTGCGCCAAAAAGCAATGCCTCCTGTATGGCGATCGATGAGGCGCTGAATGTTGTACGGACGCAGAGAGTCTCGGGCGTACCGAATCATCTGCGGGATTCTCATTATAAAGGAGCTGCAAAACTCGGACGCGGAATCGGATATCAATATGCACATGATTATCCAAATCATTATGTAAAACAGCAGTATCTGCCGGATTCTCTTGTCGGAACAGAATTTTATCATCCGTCTGACAATGGCTATGAAAAACAGATCAAAGAATATATGCGTTTTTTAAAAGAAAATGAATAATACCCGCAAAAGCATTCCGATGAAATACCTTTGCGGGTTCTAAGGGGAGGATAAGTATTTATTTTTTCCTTTGTGACATTTATAGTATAACCGATAGAAAAACTTCTATTCAATTATGGAAAATAATCTTGCAAACTTTTGGTATGTTTGATATATTAGACGAGTTAGGACAGTTATTAATTTACAAGTAAGGATGGTAGAGAACATGGCATTATTACAAGATTGGCGTGATTTTGCATACGCACACGATGATAGTACCCAAGCCGGACAACAGTTCTGGTTAAGCTATTTTGCAATTGAAAAAGGAATCTATGAACAGTTATTGTCAGATAAAGATACCGTTGTATCGGGAACAGTAAAAGAATTGGCTGAAAAATACGACACAACTGTACAGTTATTCACAGGATTTCTGGATGGGATCAATGACAGTTTAAAGACAGAAAATCCAATCGATACAATGGAAGAAGATACGGTTGTAAGTCTTGATATCGACCATGAAAAATTATATAAAAATATGGTTGCATGCAAGGCAGACTGGTTATATACGCTAAAACAGTGGAATGATATTCTGACTCCGGAACGTCAGAAAGAATTATACAAAGAACAAAAATCTTCTACAACAATTGTCAAAGGCAAAAAAATCGGTCGTAACGATCCTTGTCCATGCGGAAGCGGTAAGAAATACAAAAAATGCTGCGGACGCAATCAGTAAGAATTGAATGAATATACGATGAGAAGCTGATTTTATAGAAATAATATAGGATCAGCTTTTGTTATAGTAGTATATGTAAATCCTGTAAAGATATGGAGGTACGGAACAGAATGAAAAAGAGATTATTCGCATTGCTGTTAGCGTTATGCATGATGTTCATCGCTGCCGCATGCAGCAATCAGGAAAGTGATGCAGATGATAGTGATCAGAATCAGACAGAGGAAGCATCCGTAGAAAAAACAGCAGACGAAAATTCGGAATACGAGACGGTGGAAATCCATGAAGCATCCGATGTTGATCAGATGTCAGAGCCGGAAAAGGGAGAAACGATCGCAATTGTAAAAGTAAAAGATTATGGGGAAATGAAATTTAAATTTTTTCCACAGGATTCTCCGCTGGCCGTTGAAAATTTTGTTACATTGTCCGCAAATGATTATTATAATGGA
>DVKZ01000055.1 GCA_018715775.1 Candidatus Fimousia stercorigallinarum
AGATATATAAAATAGATAGAGGATATCAATATGAACTATATTTGGTCAGGAATGATAATTATCAGTATTTTATATGCAGCAGTTACCGGAAATATGCAGAATCTGTCAGAGGAGATTCTGAATTCTTCTCAGGAAGCTGTAAATTTATGCATTTATATGGCAGGAGTTGTAGGATTATGGACAGGAATGATGAAGGCAGCGGAAGAAATCGGATTTCTTGATCGTTTGGAAAAAATTCTGGTTCCGGTGATCCGTTTTTTGTTTCCGGATATGAAAGATCAAAAGACAAAGAAATTTATTGCTGTAAATATGGCGTCTAATATATTGGGGCTTGGATGGGCGGCTACGCCGAGCGGATTAAAGGCGATGAAATGTCTTCAAAAATGGAATGGACATAAGAAAACAGCCAGTATGGAGATGTGTACGCTTCTAGTCATTAATATATCATCGCTTCAGTTGATCCCGATCAATATGATCGCTTATCGCGGGCAGTTCGGGAGTGCAGATCCTTCGGCGATCGTATTGCCGGCATTGGCAGCGACAACGATCAGTACGCTGGCAGGCATTATATTCTGCAAAGTCATGCAGGCTGTGAATAGAGAAAAAGAATGATTTATCGACTTCTCCCCTTTTCTGTGTTATGATTATGATTGCATAATTATAACATAGAGAGGGGTATTTTTAATGGAAAATACGTCTGACAGTAAAAAAGGCATTTTGACGGGAATGTCCAAACATATAAATCTGGGGCTGCTCGCCCATGTCGATGCGGGAAAAACAACACTATCGGAAGCGCTGCTCTACCTTTCCGGCAATATCCGTAAGATTGGGCGTGTAGACAAAAAAGATGCATTTCTCGATACTTATGAGATGGAAAAAGCAAGAGGAATTACCATTTTTTCAAAGCAGGCAGAGCTGACGTATGAAAATATGGAGCTGACGCTGCTTGATACGCCGGGGCATGTGGATTTTTCGACGGAAATGGAACGGACGCTGCAGGTTTTGGATTACGCGGTCCTTGTGATCAGCGGTGCAGATGGATGTCAGGGACATACGGAGACGCTTTGGAGGCTTTTGAGCCGATATCAGGTGCCGGCTGTTATCTTTATCAACAAAATGGATCAGCCGGGAACCGACAGAGAAACCCTGTTGCAGCAGATCAAGAGCCGGCTCAGTGACGCCTGTATTGATTTTTCTGATGATCATTCCGACGAGTTTTATGAAAGTATAGCGATGACGGACGAGCATCTGCTGGAAGAATATTTGGAGCATGGTATAATTGAAAAGCCATCCATTGCAAAAGCAATCAAAGAGAGAAAAATATTTCCCTGTTTTTTTGGTTCTGCGCTGAAATTACAGGGAATTGAGGAATTTATGCATGGAATGCAGGAATATATGCTGGAAACGGAATATCCGGTGGAATTCGGAGCGAGAGTATTTAAAATAGCAAGAGATGAACAGGGAAACCGGCTGACGTATTTGAAAGTAACCGGAGGTAAGTTAAAGACGAAGGATGTCTTAAAGACGGAACATTGGGAAGAAAAAATTAATCAGATCCGTATTTATTCCGGAAGCAAGTATCAGGCGGTGAATGAAGTGGCAGCAGGCAGGATCTGCGCGATTACCGGATTAACCCAAACAAAGGTCGGGGAGGGATTCGGCAGGGAAAACGGAACGATCATGCCGGTGCTGGAGGCGGTTCTGCATTACCGCATCCTTTTGCCTGAAGAGGCGGATGCGGCCGTGATGCTTCCGAAATTAAAGCAGCTGGAAGAGGAAGATCCGCAGCTTCATATCGTATGGGATGAAGAATTACAGGAAATCCAGGCACAGATCATGGGAGATGTGCAGATTGAAATCTTGCAGAACATGATCCAGGAGCGTTTTCACATTGCGGTTACCTTTGATACAGGGAATATTGTTTACAAAGAAACCATCCAGAATAAAGTTGAGGGAGTCGGTCATTTTGAACCGCTGCGTCATTATGCGGAAGTGCATTTGATCCTTGAACCAGGGGAACGGGGAAGCGGGATTGTGATCGAATCAGAGTGCAGCGAGGATCTGTTGGACCGCAACTGGCAGAGGCTGATTCTGACGCATTTACGTGAAAAAGAGCATAGAGGAGTTTTGATCGGGGCTCCGGTTACTGATTTAAAAATCACCCTTGCATCCGGAAGAGCTCATAAAAAACATACCGAAGGCGGGGATTTCCGCCAGGCTACCTATCGGGCGGTCAGACAGGGACTCAGGCAGGCGGAAGGCGTGATACTGGAACCGTTCTATTCGTTTCGGATGGAACTGCCGGAAAGCTGCGTCGGACGGGCGATGATGGATGTGGATCAGATGTACGGCACCTGTCAGATTGACTATGAAGAGCAGACAGCGGATGGCATGACCATATTAAAGGGGAGTGCACCGGTTGCTTGTATGCGGGGCTATCAGCGGGAATTTGCCTCTTATACGAAAGGATTCGGACGACTGTTTTACAGTTTGAAAGGATATGAAAAATGCCATAATCCGGAAGAAGTGATGGCTGCGCATCCATATGATCCGGAGGCAGATCTTTTAAATCCGACCGGATCAGTCTTTTGTGCGCATGGAGCGGGATTTCTCGTCGATTGGGATCATGTTAAAGAGTATATGCATCTGGAAAGTGTTCTGGCTCCGGATAAGAAGAAAGACGATATGGATGTACATATACCGGTTGGCAGGCAGCAGGAAGAGGAAGCATGGATCGGGGAAGATGAGATCGAACAGATCATGCGACAAACCTTTTATGCAAATAAGTCGGATAAATCAGCGGTCAGACGGCGGTATCATACGAAAAAACCGGACGGACTTGCGGATGTTTCCTATAAAGGAAAGAGACAGGGGGATCATCGAAAAAAAGAAAAATATCTTCTGGTAGATGGGTACAACATTATCTTCGCCTGGAAAGAATTAAAGGAGCTGGCCGATCTGAATCTGGACAGTTCGAGGGATAAACTGCTTGATATTTTATCGGACTATCACGGGACAGAACTGGGGCATTTGATCGTTGTATTTGATGCTTACCGTGTCAAAGGGCATAAGACTGAGATTATGGATTACCAGAATATTCATGTCGTCTATACGAAAGAGGCGGAGACCGCGGATGCGTTTATTGAAAAATTTACGCATGACCACAGGCATCAATATGATATTACGGTAGCAACTTCAGATCATCTGGAACAGATCATCATCACCGGACAGGGATGTAAACTGATTTCTGCAAGAAAGTTGGAACAACTGGTTAACCAAAACAAACAGGAAATCCGGGAGCAGCTCGATCAACAGGTGAACAAGAGAACGACGATTGGGGATATTGTGGGGAATTTTGAATAATTATAGATAGACAGATGTAGAACAAGACAGACTGAAAGAGAAAAAACAGTCTGTCTTTTATTTTTGCAGGAAGACTTTTCTTAAAATAACAGATTGAAACAAAAAAATAAACCTGAAAAAAATCATTACTTTTTCAGGCAGGGAAAATACTTGTTTTTTCATAGAGTATCAAACTCTATGAAAAAAAAGCCACAAATCTATGATTTCTCATAGTATCTGTGACTTTCCTAAGCTTATTTGACGGCGATAAAATCAGATAGCCGCTGCATATTTTTTCTTTTCAGTTCCATACTTGGATGTACATAACGATTCATCGTGATATTGATACTGGCATGCCCAAGTATCTCGCTTAATGTTTTTACATCAAATCCAAGTTCAATACATCTTGTTGCAAATGTATGTCGGAGTACATGATAATTCACATCGCGGATACCGCATTGAATTAAAACGGCTTTAAAGCGGTTTTGCATCGTTCGGGGTTCCATATATCTTTCGTTGCTTCCGGTTAAAAAATATCCCGTATTGGATGTTTGGTACTCAGCAATAATCTGTGCAAGATCTTCCGGCATTGGAATCGTCCGAATGGAACATGCACTTTTGGGCGTTGTAACGATAACTTTTGTTTTACATCCAATGTTCTGATCTGTCTGAATACGCTGCATTGTCTGGTGAACAAAAATGGTCTGCTCTTTTATAGAGATATCTTCCCATCGGAGTGCGCATATTTCCCCAACCCGCATGCCGGTAAATAAGCAAACTAAAATTCCTATATTTGAGGCATTCAGATTTGACAGTAAATGGGTACAAAGCGCTTTTTGTTCTCTTCGCGATAAAACACGCATCTCTTTTTGCTGGATCTTTACCTGCATAAAATAACAGCTGCATGGAATATCGTTTCCATGATATTCTGCAAAACGCAGAATCCGTCGTAATAATGTCATTGTATCGGCAACTGTTTTCTGAGAAAGACCCTGATGTCTTGTTCCACCGGATGAGAGAAGATCATTGCAGAACCGTTCCATCCGATCATACGTTAATTGGTTTAACGATACCTTTCCAAGCTCAGGAAGAATATAATGCCGCAGTAAATTTCGATATTTAACGGCCGTGGATTCTTTCAATTTTGGAAATGTTCGTTCCATCCATTTATCTACGATTTCCCCCAATATCGAATCCTGAGTATTTTCTTTTTTTCCAGCTGTATCTGAGTAAAATACGGATTCTTGTCTTAGCTTTTCTTTTACTTCCCGATACGTTTTTGCATACACATATCCATAAGCAGCCCTCCCATCTGTTTTGCGCCCCTTGATATACCGTCCTTCCCATCTGCCGTCTTTTCTTTT
>DVKZ01000056.1 GCA_018715775.1 Candidatus Fimousia stercorigallinarum
TCCGTCTTCGCTGTTATCAAATGTTAAAATATTCAGTTCACAATCTTTGTCGATCATCGTACGCAGATCGACAACTTCTCCATCCACTTCTCCTGCACATGCCATTCTTCCAAGACCTGCACTGATGTCTGATGCAATATCCAGCACGGACATCGCAGATTCATATTCTTTTTTTGACCCATCTTTTAATGTAATAATCATCTTTTTTCTCCTTTTCTCATCTAATAAATCTAATAAAAAACGCCCCTTACGACATAATGTCATAAGGGGCGAGTTATAGCATTACCCGCGGTTCCACCCTGATTGTTCAGTCTGATACAGATTGTATCATAAAAACCACTTTCAACGACGATAACGGCGTCAGCCGGGCCGGATTGGGGCCACTCCGAGGTAGTTTTCCGAATTACTTCACTGAAAGGAGCTTTCAGCCGGTGACTCCTGATCTCTGGCAGTTTCTGTAAAACGTACTCGTCTCATCAACGTATTATTCCTATTCTTCCCTCATTATAGTCACTTTCCTTAGGAATGTCAAACAATTTTATCCTAAAATTTCTTTCAGGATTTTATTCACCATACCCGGATCTGCTTTCCCTTTCGTTGCACGCATCGTCTGCCCAACTAAAAAGCCGATCGCTTTTTTCTTTCCAGCGTTATAATCTTCTACAGATTTTGGATTTGCCGCCACAATTTCTTCAATCGTCTTACGAAGCGCGCCTTCATCATTCATGGATTTTAATCCATGTTTTTCCACATACTCTGCAGGCTCAATATCATGTTTGAAAACTTCTTCAAATACTTGCTTGCCGACTTTTCGATTGATCTCACCCTGATCGATCATCTGGATCAATGCGGCCAGATGTTTCGGTGAAAAAGAAATATCATCAATATCCATATCCTGTTCTTTCACAAGTCGCATTGTTTCGCCCATCAGCCAGTTGGATACTTCTTTTGGTTTCTGAACGATCTCATTCGTAGCTTCAAATAAATCTGCGAGATGTTTCGTACTTGTTAAAATTTCAATATCGTATTCCGGAAGTCCGAATTCTTCTTCATAACGGATCATCTTGTCGTCTCGTAATTCCGGCTGGCGGCTTCTTACTTCTTCCAGCCATTCATCGCTGATCACAACCGGTACAAGATCCGGATCAGGGAAGTACCGATAATCTTGTGCGTCTTCCTTGGAACGCATCGGATATGAATATTCTTCTTCATCATCCCATCTTCTTGTTTCCTGGATGACCGTTTTCCCTTCTTCTAACAGATCGATCTGGCGTTCCGTCTCTCCTTCGATCGCACGTGCGATTGCCTTAAAAGAGTTTAAGTTTTTCATCTCCGTTCTCGTACCGAATTCTTTAGAACCGTATTCACGCACGGATAAATTGACGTCCGCTCTCATCGATCCTTCCTGCAGTTTACAGTCAGACGCACCGAGATACTGAATGATCAGGCGCAGTTTTTCCAAATATGCGATAACTTCTTCCGCAGAACGCATGTCCGGTTCCGATACGATTTCAATCAATGGAACACCGGAACGGTTAAAATCAACGAGAGAGCAATCCGTTACAGGGTCGTGGATCAGTTTGCCCGCATCCTCTTCCATATGGATTTCATGGATCCGGATCGCTTTTTCTTTTCCATCTACCTCAATATCTACATGTCCATTACGACAAATTGGCAGATATAACTGTGAAATTTGATAATTCTGCGGATTATCCGGATAAAAATAATTTTTACGGTCAAATTTACAATTCTGTGTGATCGTACAGTTTGTTGCCAGCCCGACAGCCATCGCGTATTCTACCACCTGTTTATTTAAAACAGGAAGCGATCCCGGCATTCCGGTACATACCGGGCAGGTATGTGTATTCGGTGCTCCTCCGAATTCTGTACTGCAGGAGCAGAAAATCTTCGTCTTTGTTGCCAATTCTACGTGAACTTCCAGTCCAATGACAGTCTCATAATGTTTCGCCATCTTAGTTCACTCCTTTCTGTGCAGGGCACTCATCAAATGCACCCCTTGCCTGTTCATAGGAATAGGCAGCACGAATCAATGTTTTTTCTTTAAAACAGTCAGCCAGCATCTGTATACCGATCGGAAGTCCATTTTTATCTCTTCCACACGGAACAGAAATACCAGGAAGTCCGGCGAGGTTGACTGAAATCGTATAAATATCTCCTAAATACATTTTCAAAGGATCACTTAAGCTTTCCCCCAGTCTTGGCGCTGTCGTTGGCGCAGCCGGTCCGATAATAATGTCGTACTTTTCAAACGCCTGATCAAATTCCTGTTTGATCAACGCTTTCGTGCGAAGTGCTTTCAGATAATATGCATCATAATATCCGGAACTTAACACAAAAGATCCTAACATGATCCTTCTTTTTACTTCAGCTCCAAATCCTTCCGAACGCGTCTTTTTATACATATGATGAAGTCCGCTGAAATCTTCAGCACGATATCCGTATTTGACCCCGTCAAATCGGGACAAATTCGAACTTGCTTCCGCAGAAGCGATAACATAATATGCCGGGATTGCATAAGGAACCATCTTCAGATCAAATTCCTCAATAACAGCGCCCTTCTCTTCCAAAATTTTTACCGCATTTAAAACAGCTTCTTTGACTTCCGGATCCAATCCGTCTCCAAAATAGTCTTTCGGAATACCAATTTTTAATCCCTTGACATCATCCACCAATGCAGAAGTAAAATCATACGCTTCCCGCGGAATGGATGTAGAATCTTTGGAATCATAAGATGCGATCGTCTCCAATACTGCCGCACAATCCGTAACGTCTTTTGTCATCGGTCCGATCTGATCCAGAGAAGATCCGTATGCGATCAATCCGTAACGGGATACCGTACCATACGTTGGTTTCATGCCGACAATACCGCAAAAAGAAGCCGGCTGCCTGATCGATCCGCCTGTATCAGAACCCAGCGCATAAAAGCATTCTCCTGATGCAACAGCTGCTGCAGATCCACCGGACGATCCTCCTGGTACGTGTTCGGTATTCCAAGGATTTTTTGTTTCGCCGAAATAAGAGGTTTCTGTCGTACTTCCCATCGCAAATTCATCCATATTCGTCTTTCCGAGGATGACTGCCCCGGCTTTTTCCAGATTCAATACGGCTTCCGAACTGAAAGTAGGATTGAAATTATATAAAATTCTGGAACTGCATGTTGTTGTAATCCCTTCGGTACACATATTATCCTTGATCGCAACCGGTACACCGGCAAGCGGTCCGTTGAGCTCGCCTGCATCAATCTGAGACTGCACCTGCTCGGCCCTTTCCATAATCGTTTCTTCATCTAAAACCTTTACATAGCAGTTTAATTTATCTTCTGTCGCTTTGATCTGTTCTAAGGCAGCTTTACAGGCCTCGGCAACTGTCACTTCCCCGGCTTTGATCTTTTTACCGAGTTCTACTGCTGTCATATTTAATAGACTCATCTTAAGCTCCCTCCTAATCTACTGTCTTCGGCACCATAAAAGAACCATCTTTTTGTTCCGGTGCATTTTTTAATATCTGATCACGGGTATCTCCATTCACAACAATATCTTCACGGAATACATTGTGTACCGGAAATACATGTGACATCGGTTCTACTCCTTCTGTATCTAATTCATTTAACATATCGATATAATCCAGCATGTTCGCCATATCTTTTTTTGCCTGTTCTTTCTCTTCTTCAGAAAGTTCCAATTTTGCAAGAATTCCAACATAATCGATTGTTTCATCCGTAATTACGTTTGCCATAATTGTCTTTTCTCCTTCCAGATTATACTTATCTTTGAATCTAGCATAAATCCCGTGATTAATCAAGCGATAAGCAAAAAAAGCTGTCCTTATTCCACTTTCCTGATCATCTAATCCCTGGATTCTATAACGATCAGATCTCCGGATTCCATACTGATCACTCCTACATCATCTACAAGTTCATTCGAAATCCCGAGACTGATTCCAAGCGTCAATTCCGCATGGTCAAGCGGATAATAAAAGCCTGTTAATGTAATGCCCGTTACTTTCTCTGTATATGGGATCAGAGAAATATAATCGCCGAATGCTTCTTTTTTTTGCATTACCCGTTCCCGGTTCCACATGGAGATCCTATTATTTTTATCAACGATCCATGCACGGACCCCGCGCTGCATCGCCATCTGCAAAAGACCGACATTCGCCCACGTATGGTCCAGACGGGTTCCGGTCGCTCCAAAAAGCGTGATCTCATCCGCCCCGATGGAAATTGCTTCTTCAATTGCAAGGTGGGTATCCGTATAGTCTTTTTCTGCCGGGAATGTCCGGATTGGAATATTCCATGTCTGCATTTGCTTCTGCGTATTTTCATCCAAAGAATCAAAATCCCCTAAGATCACATCGGGATTCAGGCCGAGATCTGCCGCATACTGTACACCTTTATCCGCAGCAATGATCTGGTCAAAGGTATGAGTTTCTAAATAAGAACGGGTGAAGGGCAGATCAAGCCCTCCACCAGTCAGAATTAAAATATGCATATTACCACTTTTTCTTTCTTTGTTTTATTTCATCATAAATCTGCTTATAATTTTCATATCGCTCTTTACTGATCTGCCCTTTTTCGACAGCTTCTTTTACCGCGCAGTCCGGTTCATTGATGTGCATGCATCCCTGAAAACGGCATTGATCTTCGTACGCGCGAAATTCATAAAAATAATCCTTTACCTCTTCTTTTTCAAACATGTGAGTGAATAAAGAACTGAATCCGGGCGTATCCATAACGTACGTATGCTCTTCAATATAGATCAATTCTGAATGTCTCGTCGTATGCTTTCCTCTCCGTATCTTTTCACTGATATTACCTGTCTCCATCTTTGCTTCCGGCTGAAGACAATTTAACAGTGATGATTTTCCGACGCCGGATGGTCCTGCCAGAGCAGTTGTCTTGTCGTGAATCAAATTTCGGATAGCATCAACCCCATCTTCCGTATAGGTACTTGTAAAGACTAGTTCACATGCACACTTTTCGTATATTTGGGCAAGATGTATCTGTTCTTCATCTGAAGTAATATCTTTTTTATTAAAACAGATGATCACCGGAACATCCTGCTTTAACATCATCATCAAGAAACGATCCAGAAGATTTAAATTCGGCTTCGGATCTTTCATTGCAAAAACGAGCAGCGCCTGATCGATATTAGCCACAGCAGGACGGATGAGTTCATTTTCCCGTTCATAGATGCGAATGATATTTCCTTCTTTTTCTTCTTCACTGATCACAGATATTTCCACATCATCTCCTACCAGCGGTTTAATCTTTTTACTCCGAAAAGCACCTTTGGCCTTACATTCATAAATTCCATGATCTTGTACATGTACATAGTAAAAACCGGCAATCCCTTTGATAATTTTCCCCTGCATCTTATTCTTCTTCACCTTCTTCAACAGTCTCCTCTTCTTGTTCTGAAGTGTCTTCTGTTGTCAGTTCTTCTGTCGGCTGCGGTCCAAGGCTGATCACAATGCTGACCGCCGTTCCTTTGCTGACACTTGTTCCTGCAGCAATTCCCTGGTTGATCACATAACCTTTCTCAACAGAATCGCTGTATTCCTGTGTCACATTTCCAAGAGATAAACCCATATTTTCCAGTTGCTTTTTTGCCTCTGACTGAGTATAATCTGTCAAACTAGGAACTTTTACACGGCTGCTTCCCTTGCTGACCGTAATCGTGATCGTTGAATTTTTAGCCGCTCTGGAGCCGGGACTCGGACTTTGCGATATCACATATCCAGAAGCGACATCATTGCTGTATGTTTCTTTGACCGAAACTTTAAAAGGAATATTACGTAACGTTCTTACTGCCGTCTCCTGACTTTCTCCACGAACATCCGGAACTAACGTTTGTATCTCTCCGGAATTGACCGTGATCTCCACTGTCGTTCCTGCTTCTACTTCCTGACCGCTTTCAATGCTCTGACGGATCACACATCCAACTTCCACATCATCACTTTCTTCATACGAAATTTTACAGTTCAGTCCTTCTGCATCCAATTTTTCTTCTGCAGCCTCTGCTGTCAATTTTACAAGATTCGGCACCGTTGCCGTCTGATAGTCATCCGAAGTGTCCTCTGTCGTCGAATCAGCTTCTATCGATGGCTGTGAATTGCCTATTTTAAAAAGACCGCTTGTTTTGCTCACAAAGGAAAAAATACCAATGGCGATTATGATCGCAACAACAATAGCAAGCACTTTGATCAGTTTTTCCATCTTCCCGCTGACGATATTGACTTCTTCTTCATCATCATCATTTCCATCAACCATGCCATCTGTTTCTTCGACAACAACCTCTCTCTCTTCTGAGCGGTCTGCAATCTCCGACTTGATCTGATCAATATCCTGTTCACCAATCATCATCGTCGGGGAATCATCCACAAATACGGGCATCTCGATATAGTTTCCTTCCGGATCATCAAATACCTGTTTTAAATCGCTGATCAACTCCTGAGCATTCTGATATCGTTCTTCCTGTTTCTTTGCCAGACACTTTAAAATAATTTTTTCAAGACTGGTCGGTATCTCATCATTCAGTTCTTTCGGAGGGATCACATCGTTTTGCAAGTGCATCAGCGCGATCGTTACTCCATTTTCATGATCGAATGGCACCCGTCCTGTTACCATTTCATACATCGTAATACCGAGCGAATAAATGTCACTTCGTTCATCTGAAAAGCCTCCCCTGGCCTGCTCTGGAGAAAGATAATGTACTGACCCAATCGCCGTTGCCGTCATTGTATTCGAATTTGCTGCTTTTGCTATTCCAAAATCCGTCACCTTGATCGCACCATGACTGGATACGAGAATATTCTGCGGTTTAATATCCCGATGAATAATTTTATGTTCATGTGCACAGCTGATCGCTTCTGCAATCTGTATGGAAAAATCAACTGCTTCCTCTGCAGATAATTTCTTTT
>DVKZ01000057.1 GCA_018715775.1 Candidatus Fimousia stercorigallinarum
TTGCCACGATATCATATGCGATGGAGGCTCATGTCAAGAACACCGTGGAATAATATCTGCTGACCGGAGAATATGTTCTCAACTGGCCGGCGAATATGGCCCTGATGGCCGTTTCCGATGGCAATCTGCAATCCCACAGGAGAAGGGAGTGGAATGGTTCCATGCGTAAAAGAAAGATGTATTTGTCAGTGGAAGACGTAGCGGAAGTATTTGGTATCTCGGTCTCTTTTGCTTACATCATAACCAGATGCAGGAATTAAAAGGAAAAATCAATATCGGAGATGGAAACGGCGGTATTGTGAGCCAGTTGAAGAACCAGAATGAAATGAAGCTGCATGATGAAAGCTGGCTGAATTACCAGAAGGCAAAGGGCGAAGAATCATTTCAAGCATATATGACAGACCTTACGGATATGCAGGAGCATGTGCTGCCATATTTGCAAAGTTTTTGCAGTTTGGAAGAAAAAGCACCTGAACGAGTAGAAGGAGCAGTTCAATCATCGGTGGATGGAGAAAAGAAGTTGGCTGAAAGAGCAGTATCTGATAAGGGCGCCCTAAAACAGGGCTCCTTTTTTGAGAGCAAAAAAACAATGGAGAAAAAGGAAAAGAAATCTATTCATGAGCGGTTGAAAATCAATAAGGAGATTATTGCGAAACAGCAGGGAAAAGATAGCAAAGAGAAAGGGGTTGAGCTGGCATGAAATAATTATGGCTTTATACATGCATTGGCACAAAGATGTGATACAGGAGAGATTGCCTTTTATGGGGTGGTCTCTCTTTTTTTTGGTTTAAAATGTCGCCTGGTATGCGACCAAGAAAGGACTGGGGATTGATAAATTTGTATATAGAGAACATTTGTTATGCAAATGTATTCGATGAAGGATGAGCCATTATGATGAATGAAAATAGCTGTGAAAAAGTCAAATTTGGTTTATAATGAGAACATGAAATAGTAAGGCAGGTATAAAGTATATGGCAAGCAAAGAATTGATTGAGGAAGTTGGAAAGTATATTGACAAATACTACGAGCCAGGAACCGATGATATTAAGATGGATGAAGAAATGAAATCCATCTTTGATAAAATAACAAGCTTCCGGAAAAAGAGAAAGGAACAGAAGAAGCAGGAAGCACCTGCTGACTATGAGATAGATATGTCTGCTCCCGCAGAATTTGATGTGGGCAGCATGAAAAAAACGAAGATTACCAAAGAAATGTCGCAAACAATGGCGACGAACCGGAATATAGATGATCTGATGAATCAGATGGAAGAGACATTTTCTCAGCGCCTTCTTCGTATGATTGATGAGAGGGGATTGACAGATTCGGAAGTTTATACAAAAGCATATGTTGACCGGAGACATTTTTCAAAGATTCGAAAAGATATCAACTATGCTCCAAATAAGAAAACAGTGCTGGCTTTTACAATAGCATTGGAGTTATCCCTGGATGAAGCAAAGGATTTGCTCCGCAGTGCCGGGTTTGCGCTATCCAGAAGTTCCAAAACAGATATTATAGTGGCGTATTTTTTGCAGAATAAAATCTATGATATGTTTGAAATCAATGATGTACTATATGCTTATGGGCAGCCGGTACTTGGTTAAGTGAAAAGAAAAGGCAAAATTTCAATGTCGCCTGGTATGCGACCAACTCAGTTGGTTCTGTATATAAAATGTGATTATAAACGATTGAAGGAGGTAATCCCGCAAGGGGATACCATTATGACCTGAAAAACAGGTCAAGAAGGAGGTAATCACATGAATACAGGATTAACTGAGTTGGTTTTTATTTTAGACAGAAGTGGTTCCATGGGAGGTCTTGAGAGCGATACAATCGGTGGATTTAATGGAATGATTGAGAGACAGAAGTCAGAAGGTAAGCAGGTAAATGTGACAACAGTGTTGTTTGATGATCAGGTGGAGATTATTCATGATCGGTTTCCGATTGAGATTATCGAACCTTTGACAGAAAAAGAATACTATGTTCGAGGATGTACGGCACTTCTGGATGCAGTGGGAGCTGCGATTGAAAAGATTGATAATGTCCAGAAACATCTCCCGGAAGCACACAAAGCCGGAAAAGTCATTTTCGTTATTACTACGGATGGATTGGAAAATTCCAGTGAGAATTTTACATATGAACAGATCCGGAGAATGACCAGTGCAAAAAAAGAGTGTGGATGGGAATTCTTATTCCTTGGTGCCAATATTGATGCAGGGAAAGAAGCGGAAAAAATCGGTATTGCCCGTAACCGTTCGGTGACATATGAAAATGACCCGGAAGGTGTTGCTATCAATTTCAAAGCTGTGGGCAGAGCAGTGTCAAAAGCAGTACAGGCAGAAAGCATGGAAGAAGTATTTGATGGTAACTGGTCAGAGGAAATTGTAGAGCATAAGAAAAACAGCCGAGGCAGAAAGAGAGGATAGGGTATGTATTTTCTGGTGGATTTTGAAAATGTAAGAAGTGGCGGACTTCGGGGTGTGGACTATCTGGAAGAAAGTGATTATCTTACGATATTCTTCAGTAATGCTGCCCACAGCTGTGAAAACAGATACCTGGAGGATATTGAAAGATCGGGCTGCCATTTCGATACATGTAAACTGAAAAACACAGGAAAGAATGGCTTAGATTTCTATATTGCATCAAGAGTGGGGGAATTTTATGGTACTGGTCATAAAGAAAGGGTCGCAATCATCAGTAAAGATCAGGGGTACAAGGCAGTGCGTGATTATTGGGATGTGAGGTTGCCATCCAATCATAAGATTATAATTTCACCATCAGTAGAGAGAAGTCTGATAGCCAGCAATGACAATAGCAACAGGGTAAAACGACTAAAGGAAAAACTAACAGGCGTAGATATTGATGTGTTTCAGGCAAGATATGAGGAGCGGATGAGATTACAGGAGATTTTGAAACAAATATTCGGCGGAACAGATTATGCCAGTAAAATGCCGGAAATACAGAATATGATGGAAACGGCTAAGACCCCGAAGGTCGTTTACCTGGATTCTCTGCATCGGTTTGGAAAGAGGCAGGGGCTTGAGATATATAGACGGATAAAACCAGTGTTACATCAAAATGTTGCACTGGCATAATCATAAAAATAAATTACACGGAGGAAAAAAATATGGCAATGATGGAGTGCCCGAATTGTGGCGAACAGGTATCAGATAAGGCGAAAAAATGTGTGCATTGCGGAGCAGTTCTGATACCGGAAGAAAAAAGATACTGTCAGGAATGTGGAGCTGAATTGGATGCTGAGGCAGATGTATGTCCGAAATGTGGATGCCCTGTCGAAAATGTGAAAGACAGTGAAGCTACACCACAGCAGGTGGAAGTAACAGGAGTAAAGATAGCCAAAAAATTAAAGAAAATCATAGCGATTGCGGCAGTAGTGATATTAATGGTAGCTTTGATTGCAGTTGCTGTTGTGCAGGGACAAAAGAAAAAAGAGGCAGAGGAAGCAGCAAAGAGAATTGAAGAATATTCGGCTAATCTGGAACTTGTAACGTATTCCATGCTATCCGGAGCTGGCGATGCGGAAACCTGTGGAAATCTGATAAAAAAAGTCTGGTACAACGCAATTTATGAGGAACGGGATGATTCGACTGATAAATATACCAGACCAAGCGGCTATTTTGTATCGGATTTTAATGATGCATTACAGAATTTATATTCCGATTCTTCTTTCAGTCTGCAGATAAGCAGCATTGAGGATAATCAGGATACAGTAAATTCACTGATGAAGAAGTTGAAAAATCCACCGGATGAATATGAGGATGCGTATGAAGCGGTTACGGAGTTGTACGATGCGTATCTCACGTTGACAAATCTGGCAACAGATCCTTCCGGTAGCTTGCAGACATTTTCCTCCAATTTCAATGATGCAGATTCAGAGGCACTGAAGTGTTTTAATGCAGTAAAAATGTATCTGGAGGATTAATCTTACCAGAATATTGGAAAGCATGGCATGAGAAGGAGTTTGAATATCATTTTCAAACTCCTTCGCTGTGAAAAAATTGAAAAACGATGAAAAATCACTCGAACACCACTTTTTTCGATACCCAAAGAAAGAATTCTATGCTACAATGATATACGTAACATGAGAAGATAAAAAGTACGTGAATAATGAGGTATCAGGTATGGCAGTATCTTATAAAAAGCTTTTCAAAATGCTGATAGATAGGGATATGAAAAAGAAAGATTTCAGGGAACTGACGGGCATAAGCAGCAATACCGTTACGAAACTTGCGAATAATGAAAATGTTACTATGGAAGTAATCGAAAAGATTTGTATTCATATGGGCTGCACAGTCGATGAAATCGTAGATATTATTCCTGATGATCAAGTAGATGAGAATAGAGAAAAGACAGTGGAATAGAGAGGTTTTTCATATGGAATGTAAGAAATATAGCGCAGGTCTTATGTCTCAGTCATTCTGGTTTCTGGAATTTAAGAAGGCAGTGAAAATGCGACAGGAAGGAATGGCATATGACGATATAAAGAAAAAATGTGTGGAGGAAAACCTCTTCGGAGCAGCAAAGGAGTACCGTGCACTGCGTATGGCAGGATATATCATTACCCGTGTGAAAGCAATGGATGATACTCTTGTGGA
>DVKZ01000058.1 GCA_018715775.1 Candidatus Fimousia stercorigallinarum
ATACCGGCTTCGTTTTGGCAGATTGTAAGTATTTTTCTGCTGAACTTCTGTATCGTATATTGAATCGTCTTCATCCATTGCCCATACATCCAGTTTAATAAAGCGGTTGACAGGAGAAGTACGGGTTTCTTTTTCCGATTCTGGCAGATATTTCAATACTATTTCTTTTCCAAGGATAATCTCCAAAAGTACCCGAAGATTTTCGGGCTGTTCCATTACTTCGTTGAAAAGAAAACGGTCAAGCAGTGTTAATTCCGTTAATGGTTTTGGTGTTTTATTGGTTATCATTGTCATAGTAATTTCTCCTTTCATTATAGAAAAAAATGAACTTTCTGTAAAGTCGATAAAACGGGAAATAACAAAAATTACAATTATTTACAAAATAACACATTCACAACAAAATGTAAATATATGGAAATGAAATTCACATTAATGTTTCTATAATAATACAAAGAAAGATGAAATGAATTCATTTGTAAAGTGAAAAAAATTCTGGTATAATTTCGTTTGTCGACACGTGAATAAAATTTAAAAAATAAAGTAATTACGGATAAAAAGCATAGAGATATGTGGAAAATAATGTGAGAAGGAGAAATTCAGATGAGCAACTGTGTAGAGATCAGATGGCATGGCCGTGGCGGCCAGGGTGCGAAGACGGCTGCATTGTTATTGGCAGATGTTGCATTTCAGACAGGAAAACATGTACAGGGATTCCCGGAATACGGTCCGGAACGTATGGGTGCGCCGATTACGGCATATAACCGGATCAGCGATGAGGCGGTTCGTGTACATTCGAATATTTATGATCCGGAATATGTTGTAGTAGTGGATGAAACGTTACTGGAAACGGTAGAGGTGACGAATGGATTGAAAAAAGAAGGTGCGATTGTTATTAATACAGAGAAACCAAAAGAAGAGATCATTCCTCATTTAAAAGGATATGAAGGGGATGTTTATACGATTGATGCGAAAAAAGTATCGCTTGCATGCCTCGGAAAATACTTTCCGAATACGCCGATGCTTGCTGCAATCGTAAAAGTGTCCGGCATTATGGATGAAGACATGTTTATTCGTGAAATGCGGGCTTCCTATCAGCATAAATTTGCCAGAAAGCTGGAAGTGATCGAAGGAAATATGAAGGCATTACAGATGGCGATGAAGGAGGTTCAGTAACGATGGCAGTGGATTTGGAAAAGTTGAATTTGAAGGCGCCGTGGCAGGATTTGACGGTTGGCATGATGATCCATGAAGGAGGAACTTCAAAGGAGTTTCATACGGGAGAGTGGACGGCGGTAAAGCCGCATGTAAATGAAAATATATGCAGGCAGTGCCTGTTATGCGTGCAGGTTTGTCCTGACAGTGCGATTCCATATGATGGAAATGGCAGAGTAGAAGTAGATACGGATCATTGCAAGGGATGCGGTATCTGTGCACATGTGTGTCCGTTTGGAGCAATTGAAATGGAGGGATTTTAAAATGGCAAAAAGAGATCGTTTATCGGGAAATGAGGCAATTGCATACGCATTGCGCCAGATTAATCCTGATGTATTTCCGGCATTTCCTATCACACCATCGACGGAAATCCCGCAGTATTTTGCTTCTTTTGTAGCAAATGGACAGGTGGATACGGAATTTATTCCGGTAGAATCGGAACACAGTTCGATGAGTGCTGCGATCGGTGCATCTGCAGCAGGTGCAAGATCGTTGACGGCAACGTCTTCGTGCGGGCTTGCGCTGATGTGGGAAGAATTATATGTAGCGGCTTCGAACCGCCTTCCGGTTGCTCTGGCGCTCGTAAACCGTGCATTATCCGGACCGATCAATATCAACTGTGACCATTCGGATTCGATGGGCGCAAGGGATTCCGGCTGGATCCAGATTTATGCGGAAAATAATCAGGAAGCGTATGATAACATGGTACAGGCGTATCGGATCGCAGAGCATGAAGATGTCAGGCTGCCGATTATGATCTGCCAGGATGGATTTATCACTTCTCATGCAGTGGAAAATATCACATTATTGGAAGATGAAGAAGTCAAAGGATTTGTCGGAGAATATGAACCGGAACATTATCTGTTAAATCCGGAATGCCCGACGGCGGTCGGACCTTATTCTGTTACCGATTATTATATGGAAGCAAAACGTGCACAGGCGGAGGCAATGCAAAATGCAAAACAGGTGATCCTGGATGTTGCAAAAGAATTTGGAGAAATGTCCGGAAGAACTTACGGCCTATTTGAAGAATATCAGATGGAAGATGCAGAATATGCCGTGATCATGATCGGTTCGGCAGCAGGCACGACGAAAGATGCAATCGATCAATTGAGGGCGGCAGGAAAGAAAGTCGGATTGATCAAATTGCGGGTTTTCCGTCCGTTTCCGGCGGATGAGATTGCAGCAGCGCTGGCAAATGTAAAAGCAGTTGCAGTCATGGACCGTGCGGACAGCTTCAGCGATCATGGCGGACCGCTTGGTGCGGAAGTGATGGCTGCTTTATTCCGTGCCCGTTCTCAGGCATATGCGATCAATATTGTCTATGGTCTTGGTGGACGCGATGTGCGGGTAGAGGATATGAAAGGCGTATATGCGGAATTAGAAAGAATCGCGGAAACTGGTGAAACAGGAGATACCTATCGTTATATGGGTGTCAGAGAGCAGGCGTAAAGGAGAAGAGAGATGAGTTATAATTTTAAAGAAATTATGAGCAGACCGGAACGTCTTGCTCCGGGACATAGAATGTGTGCAGGATGCGGCGGTACGATCGCGGCAAGAAATGTACTGAGAGCCCTTCATCCGGGTGATCATGCGGTAATTGGCAATGCAACCGGTTGTATGGAAGTATCGACATTTATGTATCCATATACGGCATGGCAGGACAGTTATATCCACAATGCATTTGAGAATGCGGGGGCAACGATCAGCGGCGTAGAAGGCGCTTATAATGTATTAAAAAGAAAAGGAAAATTAAAAGAAGACGAAACGTTTAAATTCATTACATTTGGTGGTGATGGAGGTACGTATGATATCGGATTTCAGTCGTTGTCCGGTGCGGTAGAGAGAAATCATGATTTTGTTTATGTCTGTTATGATAACGGCGCGTATATGAATACGGGAATCCAGAGATCTTCCGCAACACCGATGTATGCGGATACGACAACGACGCCGGTTGGGAGCCAGAGCAACGGAAAGCCGCAGAATCGAAAAGATTTGACGAATATCCTTGTGGAACATGATATTCCATATGCAGCGCAGACAACATTTGTACAGAATTTCAGGGATTTACATATCAAGGCGGAAAAGGCAATTTATACGCCTGGTGCTGCATTTTTGAACATTATGGCCCCTTGTCCGCGTGGATGGAGATACAATACACCGGAGATCATTGATATTTGTGAACTGGGTGTAGAAACGTGTTATTGGCCTTTATTTGAAGTGATCGAAGGCGAGTATCATTTGTCCTATGAACCGAAGAAAAAGCTTCCTATCGAGGATTTTCTGCGTCCACAGGGCCGATTTAAACATTTATTTAAGAAAGGCAATGAGCATCTGATCGAAGAGTTCCAGAAGGAAGTTGACCGCAGATGGGAACGTTTGTTAAAGAAATGTAAATAGAATAAAATGAATGAAGATACATATGGCAGGGTATGAATAGTTTATCCTGTCATATTTTTTAGCAGAGAAAAAAACAATTTTTCGATAAAGTTTTAACATTAGGGTTTTATATTTTTTCACATGATGTATAATGCTGTTAGAAGACCAATTTGAAGCGAAAGGAAAGGGTACTGAAAAATATGGATAAAAAGATAAAAATTCTGATCAATATAGCCTACTATGCGGCTATTGCAGGAATTATATTTTTGCTTCTGAAATATCTTTTTCCCGTTGTGCTTCCGTTTATTGTAGCATTTATTATTGCGGCGGCAGCGAGGAAGGCAGCGAAAGGAATTCATAGGCGTGTGCCAATCAATATGAAGATTTTATCGATCTTTTTTACGGTGATCATCTATCTGTTGTTTCTTACAGTGATCATATTTGTCGGAAGCAAGACAATACCGGCAGTTGGAAACTTTATCGCCGAATTTCCGAGAATATACCGAACGGAGATTATTCCATTGATCGATATGATGTCTGAGAAATTAGAAAGAATACTTGCACAGGCAGATCCTATTCTTGTTGATACAGTTGATCAGGGGATCAAACAGGTAACGCAGGATATCAATCAGACGATTACTTCGATTTCGATGAATATGGTCATGGTTATTTCTGAACTTGCCATGAATATTCCTTCGATGGTCGTTGTCATTGTTGTTACTGTCATTTCGTCATTCTTTTTTGTTTTGGATTATGGAAAGATGAAAGCTTTTTTTCATAAGGTGATTCCGGAAAAGAAGATCAGTTTTTTTAGAAATGTAAAGATTTATGGACTGAATACCTTAAAGATTTATATCCGCTCATATTCGTTGTTGATGATGCTTACATTTACGGAGCTGCTGATCGGTTTTTTAATTTTGAACATCCCATATCCGGGTTGGATCGCTCTGGCAATCGCTATTTTTGATATTCTGCCGATTCTGGGAACCGGAGGAATTCTCCTTCCATGGTCGGCGATTTTATGTTTTTTGGCTAATTATTCACTTGCGGCTGGAATTTTGATACTGTATATTGTGATCACAGTGATCCGAAATATTCTGGAGCCGAAGATTGTTGGAAAACAGATGGGACTGCATCCGTTGGCAACGCTGATCTCGCTGTATATCGGGCTGAAGCTGTTTGGCCTGGCCGGTCTGGTCTTGTTCCCGACAACGTTGTCTGTTCTTGCGGGAATGGAACGGGAAGGAGCTTTGCATTTTCCCTGGATGGAAAAAAAGGTGCAAAAAGATGTGTAAAACAACAAAAAGGGGCCGATTTAGGTCTAACATGAAAGGAAGATTATTCTACATTGGGATTCGCTGAATTGTGAATCCCCAGCATGGACAGACTCCCATGTCTACGGCAGAAAAAGAAAAAAGGTTCCTTTCTCCCGTAGACAGACTCCCATATTTACGGTTGAAAAAGTCAAAAGTATAATTTCCACCGTAGACAGACTCCCATATTTACGGTTGAAAAAGTCAAAAGTATAATTTCCACCGTAGACAG
>DVKZ01000004.1 GCA_018715775.1 Candidatus Fimousia stercorigallinarum
TGTAATTCCCTGTATAAGTGCGCCCATTTTTAGGAGACCTCATTTCATAAAGACATATCAGGACAGTCTGTTTTTTATATCATCCCCTTTTTGAAGTTACCAAGCACAAAATAACTGAATAGTCGAAAAAAGTTGCGATATTATCTGACTATTTCTTTTGTGTTTCGCAAACACCTAAACATTTAGGCTAATTGTTAATTGTATGATGCTATGTCTTATCAAAACTGTCAACAGAAAAAAACAAAGAAGCAGCCAATCATTGGTTGCTTCTTTCATCTGATCATAATATATAAACAGGATTTGTCATACCGATCCTGCAATGTTCTGTCCCGTAATACGTTCCAAAGAGATCTACCCTCATCCAACCCGGTTCCGGATGAATCTCTATCTGCCTTATCTTTTGGTATCGCGCGGCAAACTTTTTGACCTCTCTGCCATTTACAATCACCCGTATTTCTTCCGGACGAATTTCTTTTCTGTCCCATGTATCAGGAAGGACAGTTCCATCCAGGGAAATCTCCATTATCACCTTTTCCGCCATTACACTGTCACCGGGAAAATAGTCTTTTCCATTCTGAATCCATCTGGCCGTTAGTAAAGGTCCTGCTGTCAGACAGACCTGTCCTTGACAGATCGCAGAAAGCAGCGTCTCTCGCGTAAGAATCTCATCAACCCCGATCCAAGTATAACAGCAAGGCAGACCATCGTCTCTATGCCAGTCTCTTCCGGTCATGGCGGTAATATGATACCCGCGGTCAAGCAGATTCTCCCACATCTCCATAGCACGCTCACTTTGCACACGATTTGGTGCGTAGTTTCTGGACCACACTTCTATATAATCCACCAAAGACCAGTCATGAATATGGAAATTCCAGCGATAACCCGTATTGATCGGATCGGAGAGAGCAAAAGGATGGGCAATTCCTACAATACCTCTATTTTTATGGATGGATATGATCGCCTGGTCAATCTCATCCGGAAGGACACGTCTCCAGTCCGTATAGCCCTGTTCTTCAAGCACGACCATATGTCCCCAGTATGTGGTCCACTCCAGACCGCATATAGGCACAAGTCCATTTTTCCATGCCTCCCAATAAAATTCTTCCGTTCCAGACGCCGTATTATGATCTGTAAGTGCAAGTGCCCGATAGCCTTCCTTCCTGGCTGCTTTTACTAACTCTTGAATTGTAAAATCACCATCGCTATGGCAACTGTGAGTATGAAGTTCAACCGGAAACCATTTCATCCGTCATCCTCCCCTCTACCTTCACTTTTCCCCGGCAAGAATCTGTGCATATTGCATGCAGATGAAGCATGCCCTCCCACCATCCGGTAAGATTTTCCGGTGCAGTAAAGCCCGTGGAAGCCTTTCTTCTCGTCAGGACATGATACTGATTTCCAGACCAGCGATGCGCATTTCCCACATATTTCCCTTCTCTGGAGAGTGATAAAGTGACCAGGTTTTTAAGCGGACACATAGATGACACACGCATCTTCTGTCCATCTCTATCCCGAGCCGCATAATACTGTTCTACAGCCTCCTCGATCATCGGAGCACACGCTTCCTCATCATAGAGAGCATCCGGTGTAAAAGAAAATGTAATCTGCAGTTCCTCAATTCCTTCCGGACAGTGAAACCGAAATTCTACATCCGTCTTTGTATCTACTCTCTTCCACTCATATTTTTCTTCAAATAAAATCATGATTGTTCCTTTTCTCCCGTACCGCAAGTGCATCTGTAAGGTTTCGGGTCGTGATATTGTGGATTCCGCATTTCACGAATTTTTCAATTTGCTCCGGTTCGTTCACGGTCCACACTGAGATACCAATCCCCTTCTCTTTCATTTTTTTTATCAACGTGCCGGTGAGCAGATTTTCATTGATATTGATAACTGTAATTCTATATTGCCTGCAGTCTGTAATGAGTTTATCCAATTCTTTTGCAGACAGCCCTTTTTTCTCACAAAATCTTCTCTCACTGTATATGTCAGGGATACACTCCTCCACATTCCAATATATCTCAACTTCGCTCCAGGAATCATTTTCTTCTAAATCTTTTCTGCTGACGCTTCCGGAAAAGAGAATCCGCCTGACAGGAAGAGCACACTCTTTTGTCAGACGGAATACATTTTCTTCGATTCCTGCCTCTTTTAAATCACAATTAATCCTGATATATGGAACATGTTTTACAGATTCAAAAACTTCGGCCAGTCTGACCGTTTCTTTTTCTGTCTTATCATGTGAGATAATCAACTCCCGGTTTTTTCCCATCCGGACGTCCACTTCCAATACGTCAGCTTGAGTCGCCAGCACATGCCGCACAAATTCCATACTGTTCTCCGGCGTCCCATCAGCTCCTGAGTGTGCGGTAATCAAAGTTTTTTTCTGTTCCATTGTTGCTATTTTTCCCAGTCGTTTTCTTTTAGGTTTGTATAAATATATACTCCCGCCGATACTGAACAGATCAGGAACATGATAACGGAAAGCGCCGCAGATCGATTATATTCCAAATATCTGTTAAACTGATCATACAATGCAATACCAAGCATTCTTGGGGAATTACCGCCCATCAAGTAAGGTGTCGTAAAGGAGCTGACATTAGACATAAACACAAATGTTGCAGCTACAATCACATCTTTTATGGAAAGCGGTAAGATCATGCTTGTAAAGATCTTGATTTTTCCTGCTCCCACATCACTTGCTGCCTCAATGATAGAATCCGGAATGCCGCCAAGACCTGCCGCGATCATCATTGCCGCAAACGGGATATTGAACCAAAGATTCATCGTAATGATACCACTTGCATGATACATCATTCCAAGATTAATATTTACTCCGAACAGCTGTCCGATTCTGTTGATCAGACCGGTATCACGGATGATTGTGATCATCGCGTACACTGCACACATTGCCGGTACAAAACGAGGCAAAAGGTAGAGCATGCCGATGGCTTTCGCTATCCTTGATTTTACAAATCTCAGATACAATGCCAAAAGATATGCTACTACAATCGCTACTACGACTGTTACGATAACAATGTACAGAGTATAAGCAAGGTTGCTTTTCTGAGCCTCATCTGTGAAAAAATACATATAGTTATCAAGGGTAAATGCCCCTGTCGCACTGTCCTGGAAGCTCTGGATGACAGCTGATACGATCGGGTAGGCAACTGTCAGCATAACTACCAGAAATGCCGGCATTACCATTCCGTATACGACAAGATTTTGCTTCAGACTTTTACTCATCTCTTTTCTTCCCTTTCTTTGTTTATATTTCCCGGGCACAGAATGTACAATGATTTCGTGCATCCTGTGTCCGTTCTTCTTTAAAACAGCTTAGTTTAATGTACCGATTTCGCTGTCCCAACGCTGGTTGAAATCTGTTCCCAGATCTCCGATAGACATGATTCTGAAGTTGTTTACATCCAGATTCAGGATATCTTCAAATCCTGTCATATCCAGATCGGATGTGTCTACCAATGGAATTGCTGCCATATCTTTTACCAGAATTTCCTGTGCATCGTCAGAAAGCATATAGTCGATAAATGCATATGCTCCATCTTCGTTAGATCCGAAAGTCGGAATTGCCAGAGACTGAAGAGAACCTGTGAATGCCGGTTCAATCTGTGTAATCTTAATAGTATCTTTTAAGGTTCCTGCAGCACGCTGTGACAGCACCATATCAGCCCAGTTTGCGCACATATCGATTTCTCCCTGGTTGAGGAGATCAAGGGTACCCTGGTTTTTATTCGGATATACAATGCTTCCACCTGATGAATACATATACTGATGGATCTCTTTAAGGAATTCAAATCCTTCATCCCACTGTTCTTCCCATGATGTATCATCTGATGTCATTGCTTCTTCTGGAAGGAAATTATAAACGGATGTACGTGCAAAAGAATCTCCTGCTCCACCGGTTCCCGGTGCATTATATGCAAAACGTCCCGGATTCTGCTCCATCCATTCTACCAGTTCATCCATCGTTGTCGGCGGATTTGGAACTTTTTCGGAATCATATGCGAGAACTACCGTTGTTCCTCTGTAAGGCTGTACATAATCTGTCGCAACCGTACTTTCCGCTCCAATTCCCTCTGCATTCGGGATTTTGGAATCATCGATTTTCACAAAAGCGTCTTCACCGATTCTGGAAACTACGTTGGAAAGATCATCTCCTCCCAAGTCAACTAAGTCATAGTCTGTATCTGTCTGTCCTGCCTGTTGTGCAGCTACAAGCATATCCGTCAGAGACTGAGTACCTGTACCGCTGAGCATAAACTGAAGTTCTGCTGTATATTCTCCCGCATAATCGGAATTTGTATTAAAATCATCTACCAGCGTCTCATAGACCTGGCGTACATTGTCAGAACCTGTCGCCCAAATGGTAATCGTATTGTCAGAAGAAGTATTTTCTCCGGAAGAAGAATCGCCTGCGCCACATCCTGCCAGGCCAAATAACATAACTCCTGCCATTAAAGCTGCAGCTATTGATTTTGCTCTTATTTTTTTCATTTTTCTTTTCCTTTCTGATCTTATCTGAATCATTTATGCACTTTTCTTAAATTGTGTATGTTTTCCGATCTTCAGATTGACCTTCATTCCTTCTCTCAGGTGATCGCCCTGTTCACGGTTGACAAAACATTTTACTATGCTATCTCCAACCTTTGCTGTCATAAGAACATAATGCCCCATCAGCATGACTGTCTCAACGGTACCCTCCATATCTCCTTCTTCTTTTGTTAAAAGAAGATCTTCCGGTCTTACTGCAATCGTAGTATTTCCCTGATCGATAAAGTTCATCTCTCCGATGAAAGATGCCACATGAAGGGTAGCCGGCTTATCATAAATTTCATCCGGTGTTCCGATCTGATCGAATTTTCCTTTATTCATAACTACGATTCTATGTGAGATGGCCATCGCCTCTTCCTGATCATGTGTTACGAAAATGACAGTAATACCAAGTTCGCTCTGAATCCGTTTCAATTCTTCTCTCATCTGCTGGCGAATCTTTGCATCCAATGCAGAGAACGGTTCATCCAGAAGTAACAGTGATGGTTTAAGGAGCAGCGATCTTGCAATAGCGATTCTTTGCTGCTGTCCTCCGGAAAGCTGGCTTGGATATTTTTTCTCACATCCGCTCATAGATACAAGAGCCAACATGTTTTTGATGTCTTCATCAATGGTCTTTTTCGGAATTTTACGAAGTTTCATCCCAAATGCCAAGTTTTCATAAATCGTCATATGCGGCCAAAGATTATAACTCTGGAACACCATAGCCGTAGGCCGGTTCTCCGGAGAAAGACCCACGATAGAATTTCCATCAATCAGGATATCACCGGAAGTAACATCCATAAATCCTCCGATGGTTCTCAAAATTGTGGATTTTCCACATCCGGATGGTCCGAGAAAAGTTACGATCTCACCCTCATAAATCTCGAGATTGATATTTTCCACACCATCCCCATTGTCATATTTTTTAGCCATATTTTTAATTTCAAGTTTTACTTTACGATCTTTCATGGCAGTATTGCCAACTGCCGTTTTGTTTGTCGTATTGCTCATTTTTATTTCCTCCTGATATCAAAAAGTATCTTTCTTTTAATTCATCTTAAATCCGCCGGCAATTGCCTCCGGTCCGATGAATTTTCTCATCAGGAAGATCAGGACAGCAGACGGAATGATCAGCAGTATCGCAAACACAGCACCAATCTGTACAGCAGAACTGTCAAGTACGATACCATACATTGCCACTGGCATGGTCTGAATTCTTGCAAGACCTACCAACATAGTTCCCTGAGCTTCTTCCATAGATCCCAGGAAAGTATATAAAGTTGCAACTGCAATTCCCGGCATTGCCATCGGAAGCGTTACCTTAAAAAATGTCCGGATCGGACCTGCTCCCACATCGCGGGCAGCTTCTTCCTGCTGCCGATGAACATTTCGGAATGCACTCGCCGGGAGCCATACCATGAACATCATGGAATTAATCATATGTATGATAATAACTCCTGCATAAGTCCCCATTAATCCATATTTGTAGAATAAAACTGCAATGGATGTATATATACCGATCTTTGGAAATGCATTCGTCAGAAGAAACGACAACATAAAAATCTTTCTTCCACGGAATTTGAATCGTGCGATCGAATAAGCAGCCGGAATACAAAAGATCATAGAAATTACTGTTGTAGCAATAGCCACGATAAACGACTGGATCATAGATGATACCAGACTCTCCTGACCAAATACATATTTCCACCAGTCAAATCCCCATTCTGTCGGCAGTATATTCGGCACTTCATATTGATTTGCGAATGCAAGCATCAGCATATTCAACAACGGACCATAAAAGAATAAAATGAAGACTGCAAGCAGGATAAACTCCAGGAACTTACGTCTTCCCACAGCGTAATAAAAACGCCTCGGATTCAGCATCTTGAACATAACTATCCTCCTCATTTCATTTTAATGACCAAATCTCAATTTTGAGTCCAAAAATAACGTACCATATATATTTATTTTATTTCTATCATAATTCTGTAATGTTTTTTTAAAGATTATTTAAAAAAATACAGATTTTTTTACATATACTCTCTATTTTCGATGAAACAGAAAAGAAAATATCAAATAAAATGACTTCTGCCATGGTTTTCCCACAACAGAAGTCATTTCTTATCATGTCTATATTTCTATATTTCAAAACTACTCCCACTCAACTTTTATCTCATAATCATCATTCGAATTCTCCAGCATTCCTGCAATGATCGTTTCAGCATTACTTTCAGCAATATCCAAAACCCCTTTCTCAATAGCTCTATCAACCATTTTTTCCTTTAATTCCTTCTGTGCCTCATTCAAATCTTCTATACTAATTGGATTAAATATATTATTTGATTCATCTAATTTTTCAAAAGAATCATTATCAATACTCGTTTCGGTAATTTCCACTTCTGGCAATCTTACAATAATGGTATTTCCACTTTCTGTTACTTTCGCTTTCGTAAGATCTTTAATACCGGCTTTTACAACTCCATCATATGACACTATAAAACTTTTTTCAGTAAATGGAATTTTCCAATCTTTAAATTTTCTCGAATCAGCTCTTGTTAATACATCCGTACATAAATAGCTCCCAGTATTAAGTTCCGCAGTCTCTTGCAATTTTTCCCTAACTATTTCTACGTTATTAGCTGTTTCATGTTTGATCGTATCCGATAAATTATTTGCAAAATTTCTATACAATAAAAATCCCCCGCCACACAAAATTACAATAATTATAATTAGTGATACAATTTTTATTGCTACTCCTTTAAATATATCTTTCATAATCCTTTATTTTCTCCTTTTTTCTTTTGTATTTAGTAAAACTTAATTTTATTTCTTCCTTGTATTTCTTTTTTCATGTTTTCCTTTATTTCTTTAATTTGCATCATATATGTTTTTCCACAGTTATCCCCCGGTTTCATTGGGAAACCATTTTGTTGAACGAATGAAATAAATTTCAACTTTACTTCCATTGTGACAATTTTATTTTCTATTCTTTTAATCTGTCTGCGAAAACACTGTTCTTTTTTATCTTGAGGAAGATTTAGCAAAGACTTGATCTCATTTAATTCAAAATCCATCTCTTTGTAAATTAATATCTGCCAGATTTGCTCCAACGTATGTTGATCATATACCCTATGATTATTGGTTGTTCTTTCAATTAGAAGAATTCCCTCATCATCATAGTATTGCAGTGTTCTCTTACTCACCCCTACTAACTGACTTACTTCGTTGATTTTTTTCATTATGCCTTTCCTTTCTCCGTATTTCTGAGTATAGTTCATCACGTCGACGTGATAGCAATACTTATTTACGGATTTGCTTATTACATGTTTCAGAAAAGGCCATGTAAATTTCGCGAATTTCAATTTAAATCCTTATTATAGAAAATTTATTCCTCCTGCATTATGATTTTTACTGTCAATCTTCTCTAAGACTTTCCAAGTGGGAGCCACCTGCCTGCTTATCCAGTTCAGCGTCCTTGTAAGCGTGTAAGGCTCTGGTTTGATCGCAATTTCAAACGCCCACGATCAGAGCCGATAAAGTACGCCCATTTTTCAGCCGGATTTCAAAACGGTTCTTGATTTTCGTATCTTCAATCGGAATATCGTATTTCATATACTGCTCATAGTCCTTTTCATAGATACAGAAATAGACTTCCGATTTTAACGAACCGACATACAATGTATTTCCCATACCGTATCTGTCCTGTTCTCTGCTTTTTACGAGTTCACCGCTGCGGTAACTCTTGAAACTGCGGAATACGGAAATACATTCTTCATGGTTGCATTTCTCTGTCAACTCTGGAATGTCCAAGATTCCTGCCATATCGTTGATGGCAAGGTCAATACGTTTCATCACACCTCCCTCCACCAGAGCGTCCGTTTTTCTTTGAGTTTGTTTATCCAGTCGGTATCATTCAGTAAAAATCCCTCCCATCAAAAAAGGAATGTGACAGTTACCGATTTTGTCACACTCCCTTGAATGTTTAAAAGTCCGCTGGTTTAGCGGCTTTTTCCATATTTATTAAACTGTTTCCAGATAATTTGTGCCCCCCTGTTAGATAACGGGGCAAATGTTTGGCGTGGCAAGCCACACCAACACAGGCTAGTCCGTACCTGCGGCTAACGCTTCGCACGCCGCCTGTCCGTCCTGCCTGTTTTTTGTCAATCTGCCGATTTCCTTTAGGAAGTCACGCCCTTTTGGAACAAGGGCGTGTAAAACTCTGATATGACACTGTTTCCTGTATCGACGTAGCCACGTCCTTTAATCTGTTTCAATTTATTCAATACAGCAGCATTTTCCTTTGTCGTCAGCATTTCCATGAACGCCACATACTCATCAAAAATGAGAAAATGGGGAGCAAGACCGAGATAGGCATAGTTTTCACCTGTCCTATAGTTTTCCATCACTTTCATGTTTTCACTTCTTTCCATCATGCCATCATAGAATCGATCAATACAGGCGGTTATATCCTCCTTTTCATAATAGACTTCTGGCATGACAGCGGATAAATCCGCAAGGTCAGCGTTTTTAAGGTCTAGCACATACATGACCGCATTGCTTTTCAGCATAGCTTCTATGACCGTAAGGATAAAATAAGTCTTACCGCCACCTGTACCACCAGCAATCAGCATATGAGGGAGCTTGTCATATTCCCACCAGACATTTTTCATCAAACGCAGGCTGCCATGTTTCGCCTGTACTTCATCAATGGTGATACGGTTAGCGATAGTTGTAGTATAACAGGGCAGCCGCCCCACAGATAAACAGTGCTACAATGACAGAAATTATCATGTAAGGCGTGACTGCTAGATAGACGCTGCCATCATGCATGAAATGAACCGATTTCCAGTCCTTAGCTGCGATTGTCTTTAGATTCAGCAGCAAGACCACCGCAAGAAACAGCAGGAGCAGCGAACAGCCGAGAAACGAAAAACCAGCGATTTATCGCTCGCTCTTATACGGTTTCCACGCTTTTGAAAATGTGGCATATAAAATCCTCCTTTCCACGAAAAAAGCAGCAAACCTTGAAGATTTACTGCTCTTGTATCGTTCTATTCAGTTATAAATGTCTGTCCTTATCTCTTGCACCATACATCAAGCGGCGTACTTCCATCACATCGTCAATAACTACATAATAAATCACATAGTTTCTTACATAAAGTCGATAGTAGGGATAGTCACGCTCTTTTGCAGAGCGATACGGTTCAAAGGCAACAGGATTGTTTAATCTTTCCAAAATAACAGTTTCAACATCATCAATCAGACGTAAAGCTGCGTCCTCATTTTTCAAAACATTAGTAATGTAATTTGCTGTACTGATTAAATCCTGTTCAAAAAGTGGCAAATACCTAAGTTGATAGGATTTATTTTCCATGTACCGCACTCCTTACATGACTGAAAACTGTTTCGTGGGAAAGTCTTTCTTCTGTTGCTGCCGCCTGTCTGTCAGCCTCGTCAAGTTTCATTTCAACGCTGTCTGTCAGACTGGCATATGCTTCCAGGCTTAGTACGACCATTGCACCATACCCATTTTTTGTAAGATATACGGGACTTCCGCTGTTGACAATGGTTTCAATCTCTGGAAATTTATTTCTAAGGTCAGAAACAGGACGAATTTGTATCATGTTCAAGCACTCCTTTCATATTATCTATTCTATCTTAATTTTATCAGAATATTATCATAAAGGCAATGCTTTTCAGATTTTCTAATTTCCTTTCTTGCCTTGCTGGTTATAGTTCTGCTGATTTCTTGCTGGTTGACCGTCCTCACTCTGCATATGTACCTCTTTTCTTTCTATTTATGACTTCCATCTTATCTGTCATCCCGTAATATTGAAGCATTTTATAAACTTCTGAAGATGTAAAACCAAAGAACTGACTATAGTTCTCATCCATAATCGAGTTAACGCTCAAATTATTCAATCCGCTGAAAATGCTCTCCTGTGCAATTCGCAAGATGCCTGTAAGAAATCCATACGACAGATTCCTGTTATCCTTGAACGCTTCCGAAAAAAATACCCGCATGAAATAGATAATTTCATTATAGAAATCCTTAGAATATCCTTCCTGGATCGGTGTATCATATTCGTTAATAATAATAGGAGCAACTCTATAATAAATTGCTAGCATCTTTGAGAGTTTCTCAAGCGCAGCCGTCAGATCCATATAGGATGCGCTGCCATTTAATATTTTTGAAAAATACTCTTTCTCCTTTACCTCCCGCCTAACGATGCCATTCCATCGTATATTCTTCTTCTGATGTATTTTCATCTATTTCCTGATTCACAATTTTAAATCCACGATGCTGATAAAACACTACCGCTCTCATATTTTTCTTATACACGTTCAGATTTAAACAATCCCTATGCTTCATAACGGTGCAAAGCAGTTCTGTTCCGATCCCTTTTGATTGTTCCGTCGTCTTTACAAAGATCCCGGCTATATAAGTATCTGTCAAACCGATAAATCCCTGAATCTTCTCATTTTCTTCTGCCACAAATACTTCTGCTTCAGGAATCTGTTTTCTGACCATCTCATAATTCTTTTTCCAATAATCTGCTTCTATAAAAGAATGGCTCTCTATATTTGCATGAATCCATAAGGACATTACTTTGTCCAGATCTCTTGTTTCAAATCTTCGAATCATTTTCTTATACCATAATCATTAAACTTTTCTTTACAACCCGTTCCTGTAAATCTCATTGATTACAGCCTGAGCATGTTCCATTTCTTTTTTCTGGATGATCGCATCCCTGTCACTTAAGATCGCAAGCATCTCATCCACCAGATCCTCGATTCGGGGATCACTTACCCGATACAAATATCCAAGCATCCGGGCAGCAGTATAATCTGTGTTCATATTTTTATAGGCAATTTCTGCACAGAACTCTTTGGGATATCCTCTGTCCAGCAAAACCTTGTATAATTCATCGATTCGTTCCGATGCCATAAACAATCACTCCTGTAATTTTAAAATTTTTAAATCAATATTCCTTTTTATAATATATTTCCTCTATGTTGATCCATCTATATATTGTGCTCTCAATCGTAAATAAAATCTACAGCATGTCCAATTATCTAAACCGCGCGAAAGAAACATTTCCTGTTATGAGGAAGTGTTTTGCCCTCTTTCAAAGAAAAAATTATTTGACTGCACGTTACGTGCAATTTTATGCTGTAAACATTCCTATAGGGAATAAAATTTGAACTTTGAAAAAACAAAAAAAGCGGTTCATAACATAGCATTTTCTGCTAATCATTACCGCTTTGTTTGCAACCGTCCCGTGCGGGAATCGAACCCACAGCTAACGCTTAGGAGTTCGCCCCAGTTTGCTGATCGCTTCGTAACCAAACACAAGGAAACCCAAGCATTTGCAGGCTTTTAGCGTGTTTTATTCTTAATCATTCCAAAGGGTTTTACAGCTAAAATAACCCCTTTTTTCGTCCTCTGACTGGCAAGGAATTAGCAGAGGCGGCTGAAGAAGTTGATTGTTACACTGTAAAAGATTATAAAGCTAAGACAAAGAAAAAGCAAGTGGTGTGGTATAAAAAAAGTTGACAGCTTAATCTCAAGGATTTCATAATAAAACCAAGAGGATAAGGAGGTACTCAAAGCGGCACGTAAATATGACCATGAATACAAAGTACAGGCAGTAAAACTTGCCAAAGAAATCGGCGGCGCTAAGGCTGCTAAAGAATTAGGAATTCCCGAAGGAACCATCCATACATGGCTGAAAGCCGTAAGAGCCGGTAAGCTGGATATTGGGGAAGGTTCCCATACCCCTGCCAGCGCAATGAGCTTGTCAGAAGAGATTACCATGCTGCGTAAGCGGGTGAAGGAACAGGATAAAGAAATCCGCCGCCTGAAGGAAGAAAACGAATTTCTGGAGGAAGCCAGCGCTTTT
>DVKZ01000059.1 GCA_018715775.1 Candidatus Fimousia stercorigallinarum
TTATTAATTTATCAGAAGCAGCAAAACGTTTGGAGGATGCGGGGGCACCAAACGATCTGCTGGAGTTGTTTAAGAACCTGTTAAGTTAATGAAAATATACAGGAAAAGGAATGAATAACTATGAATCCAGGAATCGTGTTTAGTCAGATGCTGATCATTTTAGTCCTGATGCTGACCGGTCTGTTCTTATGTAAGATAGGAATTATTTCAAAGGAATCATCAAAAGATTTTTCAGGCGTTGTTGTTAACATATGTGCGCCGATGCAGCTGATCATGAGCGTTCTCAATAACTCCGGAAATACTGCTGACCGATCGGATCTGATTCGCTTTTTCGGATTCAGTATCGTTGCCTACTTCATTATGATCTTATTTGGTTATGTGGTTAATACGGTATTGAAAATTCCAAAAAATCAACGAAATGATTATCAGCTAATGACGGTTTTTGGCAACTGTGGATTTATCGGGATTCCGGTTGCACAGGCATTATTTGGTTCTGGATCTCTGATCTATGTAGCGGTGTTTAATTTAACTTATAATTTGGTTATGTATACTTACGGACTTTGGATCATTGCTTCGGATATGAAAGGTGTTTCTTTTAAAGAACAATGTTTAAAGTTTATAAATGCGGGAACAATCTCCTGTCTGGTCACGATTCTGATCTTCTGGTTTCAGATTCGTGTACCGGTACCAATACAGAGCTTATGCGCTTATGCCGGTCAGCCCGCCACGTTTCTGGCACTGGTCGTTATTGGCATTTCCCTTTCAGAAATGAAATTTAAAGAGTTATTCGGCGATTGGACGATGTTTATTTTCGTGATCATACGCTTTATCATTTTCCCGGTTGTTTTTGTCAGCATCATAAGAATTTTTATTGGTGATGTTCTTATCCGGGGAACACTGGCTTTAATGATATCGGTACCGGTCGGTAATATGCCGGCAATGATGCGCACGCAGTTCGGGCAGGATGACCGCCTGGTTGCAAAAGGAGCAGTTGTGACGACGGTTTTTTCAGTTGTTACGATTACGATCACTTGTCTGTTTATATAATACAAAAGGATCCCTTTTTGTAGGAATCCTTTTGTTATTCGGATGGCTTATTTTGCCAGGATTTCTTCTTTTCTTTCCAAAAGATCATCGCTGAACAGATCGTTTTCCAATTTTTCTTCTCCCAGACGGTCGATGACCATTCCGAGGCGCTCTTTGCCATCTGCATTTTCTTTAAACCAGAGCATTGTTTTTTCTAATAATGGGAAAATTTCATTATATGTTACCAGTCTGGATAACTTGGTACCCATTCTGGTTTTCTTTCCCCATGTTCCGCCTATATAAATCTGATATAATGTTTCACTTTCGTGAGCTACCGCTTTAAATGGACATTTTCCTGTGCAGACACCGCAGGTTAAACATTTACTTTCGTCAATGATCATTTTTCCATCAACAACAGAAATTGCCTTAGAAGGACAGCTGATCTCACACTGACATTTTTTGCATCCCCGACAGGTTTCCATATCATAAACAGGAACTTTATGTCCTTCAATGCCGAAGTCATTTAGTGCAGGCTTTAAACAGCTGTTCGGGCATCCACCGACTGCAATTTTAAATTTATGTGGCAGCGTAACATTTCTCCATCCAATATAATACTCTTCGTGCAATTTTTTTGCGAGCGCCTGTGTATCGTAATTACCGTAAATACAAGTGGTGCCTTTACACGCTGTGATCGGACGGAGCTTTGCACCGGTTCCGCCAAAATATAGATCATGTTCTGCTGCATAAGCCTTAGCGGCAGGAATACTTTCATAAGGAATTCCGACAATCTCGGCGCATAATCTTGTAGTAAATGCAACCGTTCCGTTTCCAAATTTTTCAGCCAGTTCCGACAATGTCTTCAGATCTTTAGCAGAGAATGTCGTTCCTTTTGGAACGATCCGTCCGGAAAATTGCTCTGTACCGCGGTTAATGAGAAATCCTTGTCCCTTCACTTCTTTAATCTGCTGCTGTGTTAGTTTTTTAGCCATAAAATACCTCTTTCTATTTATCCTTTTCTATTCCTAAATCATTGGACAAATGATTATTTGTATCATTATACGATATTATTGAGAAAAAAGAAACAATCACTCGTTATCTGTTTTATCCTGTATGGAATACTTGACTTTGTATAGAATTCTTTTATATAATCTTAAATAAAATACAACTTTAATGAAAACGACAAAGGAGGCATATTATGGTAAAGAAAGATGTCCTTCAGGTTGCCATATTAGGTGCGGGAACTGTTGGAACCGGTGTATATAAAGTGATCGATCATCTGCAGGATGAGATGGAACATAAAATTGGCTGTGGCCTTATTATTTCCAAAATTCTTGTCAGAGATGCGTCAAAAAAACGCGATGGTATCGATGAATCTTTGTTGACTGATCAATGGAATGAGATTATCGGGAATCCGGATATAGACATTGTTGTTGAATTGATGGGCGGGATTGAGCCTGCCAAAAGCTATATTATGGAAGCATTAAAAACAGGAAAAAGTGTTGTAACTGCCAATAAAGATCTGATGGCAGAACATGGGAAAGAATTACTGGATCTTGCAGAAGAGCACGGATGTGATCTGATGTTTGAAGCGTCTGTAGCCGGTGGTATCCCGATTTTACGTCCTTTGAAACACTGTCTGGCAGGCAATCATATGTCTGAGGTGATCGGTATTGTCAATGGAACAACAAATTTTATTTTGAGTAAAATGACAGAAGAGGGATGCGGTTTTGAAGAGACATTAAAACTGGCACAGGATCTCGGATATGCGGAGAGCGATCCGACAGCCGATGTGGAGGGCTTGGATGCCGCAAGAAAGATGGCGATCATGGCTTCTATTGCATTCCATTCACGTGTGACATTTAATGATGTATATACAGAAGGAATTACGAAAATCACAGAACGGGATATTGCATATGCGAAGGAGATGGACCGTGTGATCAAATTGCTTGGCGTTACAAAGAATACAAAAGACGGTATTGAGATCAAAGTCCATCCGATGCTGATTGATAAAAATCATCCTCTGGCTTCCGTCAATGATACGTTTAATGCAGTATTTGTAAGAGGAGATGCCGTAGGAGATGTTATGTTCTATGGAAGAGGTGCAGGAGAACTTCCGACAGCAAGTGCTGTTGTCGGAGACATTCTGGAAACAGCCCGTCATATTAAGAATGGGTGTACAGGTGAAACAGGATGCACTTGTTATAAGCATATACCGATCAAACCGATTTCCGAATGCAAAAGCAAGTATTTTGTCCGCCTTCAGGTAGAAGATCGTGCCGGAACACTTGCAAGTATTTCCAGCGTATTTGGTAACAATCATGTAAGCATTGAACGGATTGCACAAAAACAGTCTAAGAATGGAAATGCGGAAATTGTCGTGATCACACATAAAGTAAAAGAAAAAGATATTACCAATTCTCTGACGATTTTAAGCACAATGCCGCTTGTAAAATCAGTTGATAGTGTGATCCGCGTATATTAATCTATTTGGATGAACGATTGTTTTTAGCTATAAGTTATGGTATACTTAGACTAGTTTTAGATAAATGAGGTGCAAGATGAAAGACATAAAAGACATGAAGAGAATTCTCTTAAAACTCAGTGGAGAAGCACTTGCCGGATCGGAGAAAAAAGGATTCGATGAAGCAACTTGTCTGGATGTTGCCAGACAGATTAAAAAGGTAGTTGATTCCGGAGTTCAGGTTGCTGTCGTAATCGGCGGTGGAAATTTCTGGCGCGGACGGACCAGCGATAATATGGAAAGAACAAAAGCTGATCAGATCGGTATGCTCGCAACGATCATGAATTGCATTTATGTTGCAGATGCCTGCCGTTCGGTTGGGTTGAAGACAAAGGTATATACTCCGTTTGTTTGTGGTTCGTTTACTGAATTATTTTCCAAAGATGCTGCGGTTGCCCAATTGGAAGCTGGCGCGGTTACGTTTTTTGCAGGAGGAACCGGACATCCGTATTTTTCTACGGATACAGCAACAGCCCTTCGTGCGATTGAGATCGAAGCAGATGCCATTCTTCTTGCGAAGGCAATTGACGGTGTTTATGACAGCGATCCGAAACTGAATCCGGAAGCTGTTAAATATGATACCATTTCCCTGGATGAGGTTCTGGATCAGAAGTTGGCAGTGATTGATCTGACTGCTACGATCATGTGTCTTGAGAACAAAATGCCGTTAGCAGTATTCGGATTGAATGAAAAGGATAGTATCGTAAATACATTGAATGGCAATTTTAATGGAACTTATGTTACCGTTTAGAAATGAAAATACAGGAGGAAGAAACATGTTAACAAAGTATGAAGATAAGATGGAGAAATCTTTGAGCAGCCTGGAGAAGGAATTCGCAACGATTCGAGCAGGACGTGCAAATCCGCATATTTTAGATAAAATCAAAGTTGATTATTATGGCACACCGACTCCGATCCAGCAGGTGGCAAATATTTCTGTTCCAGAAGCAAGAATGATCACGATCCAGCCTTGGGAAGCACGCCTGATCAAACCGATTGAAAAGGCAATCATGTGCTCTGATATTGGAATTAATCCGAACAATGACGGCAAGATGATTCGTTTGAATTTCCCGGAATTAACGGAAGAACGCCGTAAAGATCTGGTAAAAGATGTAAAGAAAAAAGGAGAAAGTGCAAAAGTTGCAATTCGTAATATCCGTCGTGATGCAAACGATTTCCTGAAAAAACAGAACAAATCAAGTGAGATCACAGAGGACGAATTAAAAGACTATGAAAACGATGTTCAGAAGATGACAGATAAGTTCATCAAAAAGATTGATTCTGCTATCGAAGCAAAATCAAAAGAAATCATGACAGTTTAAAATTACAAAGGAAACAGGGTGTGCTGGATCAGCAGCCCTGTTTTGTGGTATAACTTTTTATAACAGGAGGAAACAATGGCTGATCTGAAAATTCCAAATCATGTTGCGATCATTATGGATGGAAACGGCCGTTGGGCGAAAAAACGCCTGATGCCGAGAAATATGGGGCATGTGCAGGGAGCAAGAACGGTAGAACAAATTATTGAGGATGCTTATAATCTGGGAATCAAGTATTTGACTGTATATGCCTTTTCTACCGAAAACTGGAAAAGACCGCAGGATGAGGTCAATGCATTGATGAAATTGTTAAAAGACTATTTGAAAAATTGCATCAAACGTGCCAATAAAAATAACATGCGGGTACGGGTGATTGGAGATAAAACTGGTTTAGAACAGTCGATTCAGGACAAAATTCAGGAACTGGAAGAAGTTTCTGCTAAGAATACAGGAATTAACTTTACGATTGCGATCAATTATGGAAGCCGGGATGAAATGGTGCGGGCAATGCGCCGTATGATGGAAGACTGTAAAAACGGAGATCTTCTTCCATCAGAAGTTTCGGAAGAAGTTTTTCAGAGCTATCTGGATACGAGCGATCTTCCGGATCCGGATCTTTTGATCCGTACAAGTGGAGAACTTCGGCTATCCAATTATTTACTATGGCAGCTTGCCTATACAGAATTTTATTTTACTGATGTATTATGGCCTGATTTTAATAAGGCCGAATTGGAAAAAGCAATTGAATATTACAATGGAAGAGACCGCCGTTTTGGCGCTGTTTAGGAGAGTGACAAAGTTATGTTTAAAGTACGTTTATTAAGTGGGATCGCATTAGTATTATTAGCTGTCCTGACTTTATATATGGGAGGCGTTATCACGATGGCAGCCATGATGATCGTTTCTCTCATTGGAGTAAGTGAACTTTTAAGAGTTTACCAGATTGAAAAATCATCGATGGCTGTCATTGTATATTGTGGAACGATCTTATATTATCTGATGCTGTTTTTCGGTGTCGGAAGCTGGGGAATGATGTTCTTGCTCGTTCTAATGATCTTTTTGCTGGGTGCGTATGTATTTTGTTATCCCAAATATAATGCAAATCAGATGATGGCGGCATTTTTCAGTGTTATTTATGTCAGCATGATGTTATCTTATATCTATCAGCTCAGGATTTTGCAAAATGGTCTGGAATATGTCGTGCTGATCTTCATTGCCGCATGGGGAACCGATACCTTTGCATACTGCAGCGGCATGTTGTTCGGAAAACATAAAATGACACCGCAGCTTAGTCCGAAAAAGACAATCGAAGGTGCTGTCGGCGGACTCATTGGAGCTGCTTTATTAGGCGCATTATATGGATTCTTTATCAGTACACAGCTGCGTCTTGATTTTAATCCGATTGCGATCTTCCCTGTGA
The DNA here is from genome assembly GCA_018715775.1 of Candidatus Fimousia stercorigallinarum. Lineage (GTDB taxonomy): Bacteria > Bacillota > Clostridia > Lachnospirales > Lachnospiraceae > Fimousia > Fimousia stercorigallinarum. The sequence continues at coordinate 6,287 of DVKZ01000059.1, forward strand.
TCTGCGTCGTTGGCGGCGTTCTGTCTATGATCGGAGATCTTGCGGCTTCTGCTATCAAGCGTAATTTTGACATTAAAGATTACGGAACACTGATCCCGGGACATGGAGGAATCCTAGATCGTTTTGACAGTATCATTATTATTGCTCCGGTCGTTTATCTGATCATGGCCATGCTGACCGGAACAACATTATAAAGAAAGCAGGTATTAATTATTGAATATTATTATTGCAGTGATAATTTTTAGCTTTATCATTATCTTTCATGAACTCGGACACTTTCTCCTTGCCAAGAAGAATGGGATTTGTGTGGAGGAATTTTGTCTGGGACTGGGACCGACGATCATCGGAAAACAGTTTGGAGAGACTTTTTACAGTTTGAAACTGTTTCCGTTTGGCGGAGCCTGTATGATGCGGGGAGAGGATGAAGCGAGTGATGATGCCGGTGCATTCAATAACAAATCCGTTCTGGCAAGAATATCGGTCGTATTTGCCGGGCCGTTTTTCAATTTCATTCTTGCATTTTTGTTATCTTTGATCCTGATCGGAATGGTTGGAAGTGATATTCCTGTTTTGTCGGATGTAGAAGAAAATTCACCTGCTTATGAGGCGGGACTTCGTGCAGGTGATGAAATTACGAGAATCGATGGTGCAAGGATCCATAATTTCCGAGAGATCAGCTATTATCTTCTTTTGGAAAATCAGGATCAACCGTTCGAGGTTGAATACAAACGCAGCGGAAAGACTGAAGAATCGACGGTAACGCCGCAATATGATGAGGAAACAGGCAGTTATCGGATCGGAGTCAGAAGTTCCGGTTATATGAAATTGGATCCGATAAAAACGATCCAGTATAGCTTTTATGAAGTACGATGCCAGATCAAAATTACAGTATTAAGTTTAAAACAACTTGTTACCGGACAGTTGGGACTTAATGAAATATCCGGTCCGGTCGGTATCGTATCCGTGATTGGAGATACGTATGATCAGGCGAGAAGTTTTGGATTTTTGATCATATTGGAATCAATGTTAAATATGACGATCTTACTGAGTGCAAATCTGGGAGTTATGAATCTGCTGCCGATTCCTGCACTGGACGGAGGACGGCTTGTCTTCCTGATCATCGAAGGAATCCGGGGCAAAGCAATGGATTCTGAGAAAGAAGGAAAAATCCACTATGCAGGATTGTTGTTTCTTTTAGGACTTATGATCCTGATCATGGTCAAAGACATACGAACATTATTGATCAGCTTTTTACAATAGCAAATGAGGTGAGCGAATATGAGTTATCGTGAACACACAAAAGTAATTAAAATCGGCGACAGAGTAATCGGCGGGGGCAATCCTGTTTTGATCCAGTCAATGACAAATACAAAAACAGAGGATATCGAATCAACGGTTGCACAGATTTTACGATTGGAACAGGCCGGATGTGAGATTATCCGCTGTACCGTTCCGAATATCGAGGCGGCAAAGGCGATAAAAGAAATTAAAAAAAGAATCCATATCCCGCTTGTTGCAGATATCCATTTTGATTATAAAATGGCGATCGCTGCCATTGAAAATGGCGCGGATAAAATACGGATCAATCCGGGAAATATCGGTTCGCCGGAAAAAGTAAAAGCGGTTGTAGATAAGGCAAAAGAGTTTCGGGTGCCGATCCGGGTCGGCGTCAACAGCGGTTCTCTGGAAAAGGGGATCATTGAAAAATACGGCCACGTAACTGCAGAAGGAATTGTAGAAAGTGCTCTTGCAAAAGTAAAGATGATTGAAGATATGGGATATGACAATCTTGTTGTCAGCATTAAATCTTCAGATGTATTAATGTGTGCAAAAGCCCATGAATTGATCGCATCCAAAATACCGTATCCGATCCATGTTGGGATTACGGAATCCGGTACGGTATTCAGCGGCAATATAAAATCTTCTGTCGGATTGGGAATTATTCTCTATATGGGAATCGGAGATACGATCCGTGTTTCGCTTACCGGCGATCCGGTCAATGAGATAGCGACAGCTAAGTTGATTTTAAAAACACTGGGACTCCGCAGCGGTGGAATTGAAGTTGTATCATGTCCGACCTGCGGCAGAACGAATATCGATTTGATTTCTCTTGCAAATCAAGTAGAAACGATGGCGGCAGATTTTGACCATCTCGATCTTAAAGTAGCTGTCATGGGATGTGTCGTAAATGGACCGGGAGAGGCCAAGGAAGCGGATATTGGAATTGCCGGAGGAATTGGAGAGGGACTGCTGATCAAAAAAGGAGAAGTCATTCGAAAAGTACCAGAAGATCAGCTGTTGGAAACATTGCGTTATGAACTGGAACATTGGGGTGAAAATTAAATGAAACCTTTTTTTGAAGTGTTTCCTGATTTCGAACCATCTTCAGAATTAAAAAGCTATTTTCAATATGTTTTTGTTGAGCGCATCGTCATGCATAGAAAATCTAATACACTGATGATCCATATGAACAGTACAAGGTTGATCAGCCGTGTGAACACATGGCGCATGGAAAGGAGCATTCGGGAGACTTTTTTTAAAAAAGCATATATTAAAATCCGTTTTCACGAAACCTATTCCTTATCGGATCAATATGATTTAGAAAAGCTGACCCAGGAATACTGGGACAGCTTTCTTTTTGAATGGAAAGGGAAAAGCCTTTTGATCTATAACTTGATGCGGCATGCTGTCTGGAGTGTAGATGATGATGTACTGACGTTGACATTAGAGGATAGTTTTTTATCAAAAAGTAAAGCAGATGAGATGCGTATTTTTTATGAAACGATGTATAAGGATCGGTTCGGTCTCGACATCCATGTCGGATTTGATTATCAGAATGCCGACAGTGAGGCCTTCCGTAAAGAACGTGACCATAAACTTGCGGTTGAAGCGGGATCAATTTTTAATCGAATACGCGATAATCAGGAACAAAAAGAAGAAAAACAGCATAAAAAGAAAACAAGGCAAAATGGAAGCTCTTATCAGGCTCGCCGGGCAAGACAGTCGGATCCGGATCTGATCTATGGACGCAATTGCGATGGAGAGATCATGTCGATTTCTGAAATTACGGAAGAAATCGGTGAAGTTGTTATCCATGGTCAGGTGATTCAACTGGAAACCCGTGAAATCCGGAATGAAAAAACGATTATTTTCTTTGCAGTAACGGATTTTACAGATACGATCAAGTGTAAGATTTTTGTAAAAAATGTCGATTTGCCGGATATCCTTGATCTTCTCTCTCTGAATCAATTCTACCGGATCAAAGGGATGGCATTGTATGATACGTATGAACATGAAGTGAGCATTACATCGGTAGTCGGGATCAAGTCCATTCCTTCTTTCCTGACGGAACGGGAGGATACCAGTCTGGAAAAGCGGGTGGAACTTCATATGCACACGGTTATGAGCGACATGGATAGTGTTGTCGATATTGCAAAGATCATTAAACGTGCAAAACAATGGGGACATCCGGCAATCGCCATTACAGATCATGGCGTTTTACAGGCTTTCCCGATCGCCAATCATGTTCTTCCGAAAGGAGATCCATTTAAGATTATCTACGGATGTGAAGGCTATTTTGTTGATGACCTGATGGATCTGGTACGGAATGAACGCGGACAGACTCTGGATGATACGTATGTAGTCTTTGATATTGAAACGACCGGATTTTCTGCTGTACATGACCGGATCATCGAGATCGGAGCAGTAAAAATCAGCCACGGAGAAGAGGTGGGACGGTTCAGCGAATTTATTAATCCACAGATTCCAATCCCATTTAAAATTGAACAGTTGACGAGCATTAATGACGGGATGGTAAAGGATGCACCGACGATCGATTTGATACTGCCGAAATTTTTAGAATTCTGCAAAGGAAGCATCCTTGTTGCACATAATGCAGAATTTGATACCGGATTTATAAAACAAAAAGCGGAAGATCTTCAGCTGGAATATGATTTTACGGTTGTCGATACAATGACCCTTTCTCGAGTACTGCTGACCGGACTTGCAAAGTTTACACTGGATAATATCTGCAAACACTTAAATATCAGTCTGGAACATCATCACAGGGCGATTGATGATGCTTCTGCAACTGCGAAAATGTTTTTAAAACTTTCTAAAATGTGTGAGGACAGAGGTGTTCATACATTAAAGGAAATTAATGAAATGGGTGCAGTTTCTGCCGATATTATTAAAAAATCCAGAGCTTATCACGGCATAATCCTGATCAAAAACGAAACCGGCCGCGTTAATTTGAATCGTCTAGTTTCGGCTTCTCATATTGATTATTTTAACCGCCGGCCGAGAATGCCGATGAGTCTGATCCGAAAATACAGGGAAGGACTGATCCTCGGTTCTGCCTGTGAAGCCGGGGAATTGTATCAGGCTATTTTATCACAGAAGCCGGAAGAGGAGATTGCCAGAATCGTTAACTTTTTTGATTATCTGGAAATCCAGCCAACCGGAAATAACGCATTTATGATTGAGAGTGACCGCCATGAAAATATCCGTTCCATAGAAGATATTGAAAATATAAATCGTGAAATTGTAAGGCTCGGAGAACAATATCACAAACCTGTTGTTGCAACATGTGATGTTCATTTCCTTGATCCGGAAGATGAACAGTACCGACGCATCCTGATGGCCGGAAAAGGTTTTAAAGATGCTGACAATCAGGCTCCTCTTTATTTCCGGACGACGGAAGAAATGCTAAAAGAATTTGCTTATCTCGGAAGTAAAAAGGCAAAAGAAGTCGTTATCACCAATACCAACTTGATCAATCGTTGGATTGATCGGATTTCTCCGGTTCATCCGGATAAATGTCCTCCGGTCATCCCGGATTCAGACAAACAGCTGCGAAAGATCTGTTATGATAAAGCGCATGAAATTTACGGACCGGAAATCCCCAAAATTGTGAGTGACCGCCTGGAAAGAGAGTTAAATTCCATTATTTCGAATGGATTTGCCGTTATGTATATTATTGCGCAAAGGCTTGTATGGGATTCTGTAGATCACGGCTATCTGGTTGGATCGAGGGGATCTGTCGGTTCTTCTCTCGCAGCGACTATGGCAGGGATCACAGAAGTAAATCCTCTGCCTGCACATTATATCTGTCCGAATTGCTATTACGTAGATTTTGATTCGGACAAAGTAAAACCGTATGTGCAAATGGGTAAATCGGGATGTGACATGCCGGATGCACTCTGTCCGAGATGCGGAAAACCGCTGAACAAAGAGGGACACGATATCCCATTTGAAACGTTCCTCGGATTTAAAGGAAATAAAGAACCCGACATTGACTTGAACTTTTCCGGTGATTATCAAGCGAAGGCACATGCCTATGTAGAAGTGATCTTCGGAAAAGGAACGGCATATCGTGCCGGAACGATCGGAACACTTGCGGAAAAAACGGCATATGGTTATGTATATAAGTATTTTGAAGAACGGGATATTCATAAAAGGCGGTGTGAGCTGGAACGGCTTGCCGCAGGCTGTACCGGTGTAAAGCGGACAACCGGGCAGCATCCGGGCGGAATCATTGTTGTTCCGCACGGCCGCGAGATCTATGAATTTACAGCGATCCAACATCCGGCAAATGATCAGAATACGCCGATCGTTACAACACATTTTGAATACCATTCAATCGACCATAACTTGTTAAAACTGGATATTCTCGGACACGATGATCCGACGATGATCCGTTATTTAGAAGATCTGACCGGAGTAAAGGCAACAACGATCGCGCTGGATGACCAGAAAGTCATGTCTCTCTTTCACAGCACGGAGGCGCTTGGGATCACGCCGGAAGATATCGGGGGCATTGAACTCGGATCTCTTGGAGTGCCGGAATTTGGTACGGATTTCGTTATACAAATGTTAAAAGATATTAAGCCGAAAAGTTTTTCGGATCTTGTACGTATCGCCGGATTATCGCATGGAACAGACGTGTGGCTCGGCAATGCGCAGGAGTTGATCAACAGCGGTACCGTTTCTGAAATTGCCGACTGTATCTGTACAAGGGATGATATTATGATCTATCTGATCAATATGGGGCTGGATTCGGAAGAGTCATTTAATATTATGGAAAAAGTCCGAAAAGGAATGGTAGCAAAAGGAAAGTGTGAACAGTGGCCGGAATGGAAGGCGGATATGAAAGCGCACAATGTTCCGGATTGGTATATCGGTTCCTGTGAAAAGATCAAATATATGTTTCCAAAGGCGCATGCGGCGGCATACGTTATGATGGGATGGCGGATCGCCTGGTATAAAGTATTTGAACCGCTCGCATATTATGCTGCATTTTTCAGTATCCGCGCATCTGCTTTTTCCTATGAGCTGATGTGTTTTGGAAAAGAGAAGTTAGAAGAACATCTGAACGCGCTTTTAAAACTGCCAAAGGAAAAAACGACGAAAAAGGAACAGGATCTGATCCGGGATATGAGGATTGTACAGGAAATGTATGCGCGGGGATATGAATTCATGCCGCTTGATATTTATCGGGCAAAGGATAAGTACTTCCAGATCATCGATGGAAAGATCATGCCTTCGTTTGCAAGTATCGACGGCATGGGAGAAAAAGCTGCCGAACAGGCAATGCTTGCTGCAAAGGATGGTCCGTATACATCGATTGAAAATTTCCGGAACCGGACAAAAGTCAGTCAGACGATTACAGAAAAAATGAAAGAAATGGGACTTTTTTACGATCTGCCGGATTCAGATCAGCTGTCCTTTGATTTCCTTATGAATGCATAAGAGAAAGGAGTGATACAATGGCTGTTTATGCGATCAGTGATATTCATGGATGTTACTCTATGTTTTTGAAAATGCTAAAGAAAATCCGATTTGATGAAACGAAAGATACGTTATATATTATCGGAGATATCCTGGACCGCGGTCCGGAAGTTCCGCAGATCGTACGCTGGGTATGGGACCACGAATCGGACCACGTGATCATGTTAAAAGGAAATCATGAAGATATGTTTGCCTCTTATCCAGATCCGGAGTATTACGAACAGTATTATGAAGAGTTTTCTGCGTGGGAGCTTGACAAGCTGCTTCGCTGGATTCCAACGCTCCCTAACTATCTTGAAGTAAGTGTGGGCGACATTGATTATGTGCTTGCTCATGCTGGCATTAATGAGGGAATATTAAAAACCGGTGAGGATCCGGATGATTATTGTTTGTGGGCCAGATCGGAATTTTACTTTGGAAAGGGAATTCCGGGAAAGACGATTGTTTTTGGGCATACGCCGATGATGACGCAGATGATCGATGAGCAACTTTCGGTCCGGATATGGCGTCCGAAAGATCCTTCGGTTCATTTGATCGGAATTGATACCGGAGCCGTATTTGCCCGGAAATTCGGAGGGAAAATGGCGTGCCTGCGCCTGGATGATCAAAAAGAATTTTATGTATATGCATAAGAAACTATTGCATTTATAAAAGCAATATGATATTATTGATACGAAGATATTATATTTAGCATGATTAAGAGTGGGCTTTCAAAAGTCCACTCTTATTCGTTGAAATAGAGTTTTTTGTTAAATCGAAGAAAGAGGGTGAATCATTATGGCAAAACGTGCAGACATTGAACATCGCGTAGAATCTCTGGTTATGCCGATCATTGAAGAAGGTAACTTTGAGCTTGTGGATGTGGAATATGTAAAAGAAGGTTCTAACTTCTATTTGCGTGTTTTCGCAGACAAGGAAGGCGGCATCAACATTGATGACTGCGTATTGATCAGCCGTGCTTTAGAGGTGAAACTGGATGAGGAAGATTTTATTCCGGATGCATATATTCTGGAAGTCAGCTCCCCTGGTCTTGGCAGACCGCTAAAGAAAGAAAAAGATTTTAAACGAAGTATTGGAAAAGACGTTGACATTAAGTTATTTAAGGCAGTGGATCAGCAAAAAGAATTTACCGGTGTTTTAAAAGATTACACTGCGGATGAAATTGTTTTAGATATAGACGGCGAAGAAAAAAGATTTTTCCGTAAAGACTTAGCACTTATTCGATTAGCTTTAAATTTTTAGGAGGATAATTTTATCATGAGTGAATTAATCGAAGCGTTAAATCAGTTAGAAAAAGAAAAAGATATTGATAAAGAAGTGATCATTGAAGCGATCGAAGCTTCGTTGCTTGCTGCCTGCAAGCGTGACTTTGGAAAGTCTGATAATATAAAAGTATCGATTGACCGCAAAACCGGCGATATGGTCGTATTAGCAGAAAAAGAAGTCGTAGAAGAAGTGATGGATCCGGCAGAAGAGATCAGTCTTGCAAAAGCGCAGGCTATTTCACCGGAATTTCATATTGGCGATATCGTAAATGTAGAGATCACACCGAAGAATTTCGGTCGTATTGCCGCACAGCATGCAAGAAGTGTTATCGTTCAGAAAATCAAAGAAGAAGAACGAAAAGTGATCTTTAATCACTTCCATTGTAAAGAAAAAGATATTGTTACCGGTGTTGTTCAGCGCTATGTTGGTGATAATATCAGTATCAGTTTAGATGATAAGACCGACGCGCTTCTTACAAAGAATGAACAGGTAAAAGGCGAAGTATTTAAACCGACGGACCGTATCAAACTTTATATTATCGAAGTAAAAGATACGAATAAAGGACCGCGTATCCTCGTATCCAGAACGCATCCGGAACTGGTAAAACGCCTGTTTGAAAAAGAAGTTACCGAAGTTCATGACGGAACGGTTGAGATCAAGAGTATCGCAAGAGAAGCGGGATCGCGTACTAAGATCGCGGTATGGTCCAATGATGAAAATGTGGATCCGGTCGGTGCTTGTGTTGGTGTAAACGGAACGAGAGTCAATGCGATCGTCAATGACTTAAAAGGAGAAAAAATCGATATCATTAACTGGAGTGATGATCCGGAAGTGTTAATTGAAAATGCACTGAGTCCTTCAAAAGTCATCGCGGTATCGGTGAATGAAGAAGAAAAGACCGCCCGTGTCGTTGTTCCGGATTACCAGCTATCATTGGCAATCGGAAAAGAAGGTCAGAATGCACGTTTGGCTGCCCGTTTGACCGGCTATAAAATTGACATCAAGAGTGAATCTCAGGCAAATGTTGAATACGATGATTTTGGCGATCTGGACGTTGAAGAAGAATATTCAGAACAAGATGAAAATCAGGAGATCGTATTAGACGAGGAGTAAATATATGAAAAAAGTACCAATGCGGCAGTGTGTAGGCTGTCAGAACATGGTGTCGAAAAGAGAATTGATCAGAGTCATAAAAACTTCAGAAGGAGAGATCCGTCTTGATGCAACGGGCAAGCAAAACGGGCGCGGCGCCTATATCTGTAAGAAAAAAGAATGTTTGGAAAAAGCGATGAAAAAACACAGTCTGGAACGTTCTTTAAAAGTCGCCATTCCTGATGAAATTTATGATTCCTTAAAAGAGGAGTTGAATAGGATTGAATAGAAAACCGATATTTTCTTTCCTAAGTCTTGCTGCAAAAGCAGGGAAAATCACCAGCGGTGAATTTAGCGTAGAACGATCCGTCAAATCTGGTCATTCCAATTTTGTAATTATCGCGGAAGATGCATCGGACAATACAAAGAAGATGTTTGATAATATGTGTAAGTATTATCATGTGCCGCTTATATATTTCGGAACAAAAGATGAGCTTGGCCATTGTATCGGAAAGCAATATCGAGCTTCATTATCGATCGAAGATAGAGGATTTGCGGAAGGTATTATGAAAAAGCTGGGAATTAATGGGAAAATGGAGGTATAAGACTGTATGAGAGTATATGAACTTGCAAAAAAATTAAATAAAACAAGTAAAGATGTGATTACTGTTTTAAATAGCCATGGAGTAGAAGTTAAAAACCACATGAGTTCCATTTCTGAAAGCGATGCGAATAAAGTAACTGCGCACTTTTCACCAAAAAAAGAAGAGAAAAAACCGGAAACAAGAAAGAATAACAGAACTGATAATCAAAACAAAAAGCGTTTTGAGAAAAAAACATCAGATAATAAACCTGAAAAGAGACAGAATAGAAAAATGGAGAAAAAACGACAAAACAATAATCAACAGAATTTTGGTCAGCAGCCAAAAAAGAATGAAAAGAATGAAAATACCAAAAAAGGATTTAAAAAGAAAAACAGAACAAATCAAAATGATCAAAACCGTGGTTTTCAGGATGGTCAAAGAGATCAGGAAAATCGTAAGTTTAAAAAGAAAAATAGGTTTAAGAATAACAATCAGGAAAATAAACAACAAAACCGCAAGAAAAAGAAAACCGGTCCGGGCGCATTCATCAAACCGGAACCAGTGAAAAAAGAAGAGGAAAAAGTTGAATTCGTAAAGATTCCGGAAGTTCTGACATTAAAAGAACTTGCGGATGCAATTAAGATCCCGGCGAATACGATTATCAAAAAGATGTTGTTAAGCGGCGGCGGATTAGTAAACTTAAATTCTGAACTTTCTTTTGAACAGGCAGAAGAAATCGCTATGGAATACGATGTCATCGTAGAGAAAGAAGAAAAGACAGATGTGATCGAAGAACTGCTGAAAGACACAGAAGATCCGGAAGATACTCTGGTTACGAGACCGCCGGTTGTCTGCGTTATGGGACACGTCGATCACGGAAAAACTTCGTTGTTGGATGCGATTCGTTCTACCAATGTAACGAGTGGTGAAGCAGGTGGTATTACGCAGCATATCGGTGCATCTGTCGTACAGCAGGATGGACAGAAGATCACATTCCTTGATACACCAGGGCATGAAGCTTTTACTTCTATGCGTATGCGTGGTGCGCAGTCTACGGATATTGCAATCTTAGTTGTTGCTGCTGATGACGGTGTGATGCCTCAGACGATAGAAGCGATCAACCATGCAAAAGCTGCAGGCGTGGAGATCATTGTTGCTGTGAACAAAATTGATAAAGAAAGTGCAAATGTAGAACGTGTAAAACAGGAATTGACGGAATACGAGCTGATTCCGGAAGACTGGGGCGGCAGCACGGTATTTGTGCCGGTTTCCGCACATACAAAAGAAGGAATCGACGAACTGCTTGAAATGATCCTTTTAACAGCGGAAATGATGGAATTAAAAGCGAATCCAAACAGGAAAGCGCGCGGAATCGTTATAGAAGCAGAGCTTGATAAAGGAAGAGGACCGGTTGCTACTGTACTGGTACAAAAAGGTACTTTGCACGTTGGAGACAGTATTGCCATTGGAAATACTTACGGCCGTGTCCGCGCGATGATCGACGATAAGGGACGTCGTGTAAAAATTGCCACACCTTCTACTCCGGTGGAAATCCTTGGATTAAACGATGTTCCAATGGGCGGAGAAGTATGTATGGCTACAGAAAATGAAAGAGAAGCAAGAAGCATTGCCGATGCATTCGAGGCTTATAACCGTGAAAAACTGCTTGAGAATACAAAATCCCAGCTTTCTCTTGACGATCTGTTCAATCAGATACAGGCAGGAAGCGTAAAAGAGCTGAATATTGTTGTAAAAGCAGATGTTCAGGGTTCTGTAGAAGCAGTAAAACAAAGTCTTGTAAAATTGTCTAATGATGAAGTAACGGTTAAAGTCATTCATGGCGGTGTTGGTGCGATCAATGAATCCGATGTAACACTTGCTTCTGCTTCGAATGCGATCATCATCGGATTTAATGTGCGTCCGGATAATACAGCGAAGATTGTTGCAGAACGTGAAAAAGTTGATATGCGTTTATATCGTGTTATATATAATGCGATTGAAGACATTCAGGCTGCGATGAAAGGTATGTTGGATCCGGTATTTGAGGAAAAAATTACGGGGCATGGAGAAGTTCGTCAGACATTCCGGGCATCCGGTGTTGGAACAATCGCCGGAACTTATGTACTGGATGGTTCCATTTTTAGAAACTCGAAAGCACGTATTGTCCGCGACGGTATCGTTATCTTTGAGGGTGAACTTGCTTCCCTGAAACGTTTTAACGATGATGTAAAAGAAGTTCGGTCCGGTTATGAATGTGGTATTGTATTCGAACGTTACAACGATATCAAAGAAGGAGACCGTATAGAATCGTTTATTATGGAGGAAGTTCCAAGATAGACTTCCTGTCAGGAGGTAATAGTTATGAGAAAAAACAGTATAAAAAACACGAGAATTAATGGGGAGGTTTTACGCGAACTAAGTCGTATCATCAGCCGTGAAGTCAAAGATCCGAGAATTGCTCCGATGACTTCGGTCGTAACTGTTGAGGTAACACCGGATTTAAAACAATGCAAGGCATATATTAGCGTTCTTGGTGATGAAGAAGCGCAGGAAAATACATTGACCGGTTTAAAGAGCTCAGCCGGATTTATCAGAAGAGAACTTGCTCGTTCGATCAATTTGAGAAATACGCCGGAAATTATTTTTATTTTAGATCAATCCATTGAATATGGTGTAGAAATGTCAAAAAAGATTGATGAAATCAACCATCGTTCATAAAAAGAGGTGCATGTGTATGAATTCTTTTATTCAGGCAATTGAACACGCAAATTCGATCGCTGTTACCGGGCATGTCCGCCCGGACGGTGATTGTATCGGAGCCTGCTTGGGTGTATACAATTACATAAAAGCAAATTATCCGAAAAAATTGATCCATGTTTATTTAGAGCCGATGGGCAGGGAATTTCATTTCTTATCCGGATATGATCAGGTGGCAAATGAGGTGGATGATCAGGAGTATGATCTGATGGTTGTTTTAGATTGCAGTGATGAATCGAGGATTGAACCATTTGTTGATCTTTTTCATCGTGCTAATACGACATTTTGTGTTGACCATCACATTAGTAATCAGGGCTTTTGTGATGATTATATTATTGATCCGGGAGTAAGCGCAACCTGTGAACTTTTGTATCTTCTTTTTGATGAGGAAAAAATTTCTCTCGCCTGTGCAGAATGTCTGTATACCGGAATCGTCCATGATACCGGCGTATTTAAACATACAAATACAACACGGGAAACCATGCATATTGCGGGAGATTTGATCGCAAAAGGAATCAATACTTCTCATATTATTGATGATACTTTTTATAAAAAAACGTATTTGCAAAATCTTGTTCTCGGATATGCGTTATTAGAGAGCAGTCTCGTCATGGATGGAAAAGTGATTTATTCTTTTCTGACAAAGAAATGGATGAATCTCTATGGTGTCCATCCGTCGGATTTAAATGGGATTATCGACCAGATGCGTATTACCGATGGAGTAGAGGTTGCTATCTTCGGATATGAGGTAAATAATCTTGAATTTAAAGTAAGCATGCGTTCCAACGATTATGTAGATGTAAGCAAAGTTGCATCTTATTTTAATGGCGGCGGACATGTAAAAGCTGCCGGCTGTACAATGAAAGGAAATTCTCTTGATGTCATTAACAATCTGCTTCGGCATATGGAAGATCAATTGAAACTGGGTAATTCAGATGAACGGGATCATTAATGTTTATAAGGAAAAAGGATATACCTCTCATGACGTTGTTGCAAGGCTGCGGGGTATTTTAAAACAGAAAAAGATCGGACATACAGGGACACTTGATCCGGAAGCGGAAGGGGTGCTGCCGGTCTGCCTGGGAAAAGCAACAAAGCTCTGCTCGATGATGGAGGATACCGATAAAGAATATCGCGTGACGATGCTGCTCGGGGTTGAGACAGATACCGAAGATATGACAGGAACTGTATTAAAAACAAGCAATGTTACGTGCAGCGAATCCGATGTCTATGAGGCATGCGGGAAATATATCGGAAATATTGAACAGATTCCTCCGATGTATTCGGCATTAAAGGTGAATGGTAAAAAATTGTATCAGCTTGCCAGAGAGGGAAAAGTGATTGAACGCAAGCCTCGCTCGATCACGATCTATGATATTCGAATCTTATTTTGTAATCTGCCGGAAGTGACGATGAATGTCCGTTGCAGCAAAGGAACTTATATTCGTAGTCTCTGTCGTGATATCGGCGCAGATCTCGGATGCGGCGGTTGTATGAAAACGCTTGTCCGGACGTCCGCCTGCGGCTTTCAGATCAAAGATTCCTATCGGCTGGATGAGATTGAGAAAAAGAGAGATTCCGGCGAATTGGATTTCATCATTGTTAAAATGGATACGATGTTTCAGCAGTATCCGTCAGTTACGATTCCGTCGGATTATAATAAATTATTGTACAATGGAAATGCAATTCCGATCCATTTGGAACATGCAGAAGAAAAAATCAGAGTTTATGATGAGGAAAAGAACTTTATCGGCATTTACGAAAATCAAAAGACGAGGATCAAGCCGATCCGGCTTTTCTTTGATCGATAATCTCTACTAGGAGCTGGATTATGAAATATATTACAAATACAACCGATTTTCATTTCGAAAATACTGTTGTTGCACTTGGAAAATTTGAAGGACTGCATAAAGGACACCAACAGTTGCTAAATGAGCTGGAACATCAGAAAATGCAGTTTGGATATACAAGTGTGATGTTTACATTTGACCGTCCGCCGAAACTTGTAATCAAAGGTAAGCGGGAACGTACGATATATACAAAAAATGAACGTTTATATAAACTGCAGAAATCCTCTCTGGATGTTCTGATCGAGCATCCATTTACAAAGGATTTTTCAAAGCTAAGTCCGGAAGATTTTATCAGAAGCGTATTAGTGGAAAAGCTCGGCGTGAAAGTGATCGTTGTTGGTTTTGATTTTTGCTTTGGATACAAACGACAGGGGAATGTAGATGTTTTACGCAGCTTGTCAAAAAAATACGGTTATCAATTGATCGTGATCCCAAAATGTACGGTAAACGGCGAAAAAGCCGGCAGCACACTGATACGTAAATATCTGGAGACAGGTAATATAGAAGCCGCAAATGCATTTCTGGATGAACCTTATAGCGTTATCTCAACGGTAGTCCATGGAAATGCAATTGGCAGATCACTGATCGGACTTCCGACCGCGAATATTTTTCCGGATCCGCATAAGCTGCTGCCCCCGAAAGGCGTTTATGTAACCCGTATTAAACGAAAAGATGATATCTATTATGGTATTACAAATATCGGGACGAAACCGACGGTAGAAGATTATGAAGTGATCGGAATTGAGACCTTTATCTTTGATTTTGATCAGGATATTTACGGGGAAACGATCGAGGTTGAGTTTCTCCATTATAAACGTCCGGAAATGAAGTTTTCCGGATTAGAGGAGCTTTCACGCCAGATGAAAGCGGATGCTCAGTTTGGGCGGGAATATGTGAAAAAGAATTTTGGTGAATAACAGTAATCGAACGAAATAAAAAAAGAACGAGTACGATTCTAAGTTTTTGTGCTTGTTCTT
>DVKZ01000060.1 GCA_018715775.1 Candidatus Fimousia stercorigallinarum
AAAGCTTTTGAAAATAATCGGGAATTTTTTCTAAAAGGGCAAAATAAATGAGCAGTTCATCTTCAGAACGAATGGGAAATTCACATAATGTTACCGGAAGCTGTGCCTGTACGCCGGTTGTGGGAGAAAAGGCGGTTTCATAAAGAGGATATTTCGACAGCTCTTTTTGACGCTCCAGGTAATCTTCCAAAATAAGATATATTTTTTGCTGAGAGGCGTTCAGATTCTCAAAAGAATGAGAATGAAGAGCGGATAGTTCCTTCGTAAAGTCTGAGGTATTTTTTAAATAGGAATTTGTAAGGGATACCGATTCCCGTAAAATGCCATACTCAGACGGATCGGCCAGCTGATAGTGCAGAGTGAGTGTATCTGCAGAAACCCAGTCCGCAAATAGCTGATCCAGATAGGAGGTAAAGGCGTCCTGCGCATCGGTCGTTCGAAGGTGTGTGCAAGAATATGGAATCAGGATTGAGCAAAAAACAAGAATCAGGATCAGAATGATCATGGCGGTGCGCATGGATAAATGATTTTTCATGGAAAATACCTCAAAAATAGAATCTATAAAATTAATATGTGGAAAACAAAAAAAGTATGAGGAAATATCTGGGTTGATGGATTGACGTTTAACGAACGATTGTACTATAATAAAAAGTAATCATGAAAAAAGATCGGAGGAAAATGATGAATAAAAAACCGTATTATATAACAACAGCGATCGCATATACATCCGGAAAACCTCATATCGGTAATACGTATGAGATTGTATTGGCGGATGCGATAGCGAGATTTAAACGATTGGAAGGATATGATGTGTTTTTCCAGACCGGTACTGATGAACATGGACAGAAAATCGAGTTAAAAGCTCAAGAAGCTGGTATTACACCGAAAGAATTTGTCGATGAAGTTTCCGGCGAGATTAAACGGATCTGGGATATGATGAATACTTCTTATGATAAATTTATCCGCACAACCGATGATTACCATGAAAAACAGGTTCAGAAGATCTTTAAAAAGTTATACGAAAAAGGCGATATTTATAAAGGATATTATGAGGGCATGTATTGTACGCCGTGCGAATCTTTCTTTACAGAATCACAGCTGGTGGATGGAAAGTGTCCTGACTGTGGAAGACCGGTACAGAAAGCAAAAGAAAAGGCTTATTTCTTAAAATTAAGTAAATATCAGGATCGTCTGATCGAACATATTAATACACATCCGGAATTTATTCAGCCGGAATCACGTAAGAATGAGATGATGAACAACTTCCTGCTTCCGGGATTACAGGATCTGTGCGTTTCCAGAACTTCCTTTAAATGGGGAATTCCGGTTGATTTTGATGAAGGTCATATCATTTACGTATGGCTGGATGCGCTTACAAACTATATTACCGGAATTGGATATGATGTGGATCATCCGGATGCAGAACAGTACAAGAAATACTGGCCGGCAGACCTTCATCTGATCGGTAAAGATATTATTCGTTTCCATACCATTTATTGGCCGATCATTTTAATGGCACTGGATATTCCACTTCCAAAACAGGTATTTGGACATCCATGGCTGTTACAGGGGGATGGCAAGATGAGTAAATCCAAAGGAAACGTTCTTTATGCGGACGATTTAGTTGATTTCTTTGGGGTTGATGCGGTTCGTTATTTTGTTATTCATGAAATGCCATTTGAAAATGACGGTGTGATTTCCTGGGAACTGATGGTAGAACGTCTGAATTCTGATCTTGCCAATGTATTAGGAAACCTTGTTAACCGTACGATTTCCATGTCAAATAAATATTTCAACGGAATTGTAGAAGACAGAGGTGTGGAAGAAGAAGTTGATGCAGATCTGAAAGCAGTTGTGACAGGAACAAAGGCAAAAGCGGTAGAAAAGATGTCAAAATTACGTGTTGCAGATGCGGTGACCGAGATTTTTACATTATTTAAACGCTGCAATAAATATATTGATGAGACGATGCCATGGGCTCTTGCAAAAGACGAAACAAAACAGGACCGCCTTGCGACGGTTTTATATAATCTCGTTGAAGGTATCGTGACCGGTGCGAGTCTGTTAGAACCATTTATGCCGGAAACGACAGAAAAGATCCTGACACAGTTAAATGCTGAGAAAAAACCGTTTGAGCAGCTCGATACGTTTGGAACGTATCCAAATGGCACAAAAGTAACCGATAAACCGGAAATCCTATTTAAACGTCTGGATATAAAAGAAGTAATGAAAGAAGTAGAAGAACTTCAGAGAAAACAGAAATTAGAGGCAGAAGGTCCGTTTATCGATATTGAACCAAAAGATGAGATCACATTCCCGGATTTTGAAAAATTACAGTTCCAGGTTGGAGAGATCATTGCCTGCGAAGAAGTGAAAAAATCAAGAAAGCTTCTTTGCTCTCAGGTAAAGATCGGTTCTCAGGTAAAACAGATTGTATCCGGTATTAAGGGACAGTATACGGCAGAAGAGATGGTTGGTAAGAAAGTGATGGTTCTTGTGAACTTAAAACCTGCCAAATTGGCCGGTGTATTATCCGAAGGCATGCTCTTATGTGCAGAAGATGAAAAACATAATCTTTCTCTGATTGTACCGGAAAAAGATATGCCGCCTGGAGCAGAAATTTGTTAAGAAATCTTTCATTATTTGAATAGAATAAGGCAAAAAGATAGACAATGAACGAGTTTTAATTCTTTATTGTCTATTTTTTTAGAAGTATTAAAGAAAGTTTAAGAATTAAGGTAATATTTTAGTAAGATAATTTGATTAAAATAGGCGTAAAAGGGATACAATTCTAAAAAGAAACTGGTAAGGAGGACGGAATATGGAGAAAATCAGTGTAGTTGTACCATGTTTTAATGAAGAAGAAGCGATTCCCGTATACTACCAGGAGATGTGTCGTGTAATGAAGAAAATGCCGGATGTCAGATTTGAAATGATATTCGTCGATGACGGCTCATCGGATCAGACGTTGAAGATTTTAAAAGAATTGAATCAAAAAGATCAACGCTGCAGATATTTATCATTTTCCAGAAATTTTGGAAAAGAAGCAGCTATTTATGCGGGGTTAAAAAATTCGGAGGGAGATTATGTAGCGACCATGGATGTGGATCTTCAGGATCCGCCGGATATGCTTCCGGAAATGTATCGAATACTGACAGAAGAAGATTATGATAATGTAGCGACAAAACGATCGACAAGAGATGGGGAGCCGAAAATTCGATCGTTTCTTTCTGAGCTTTTTTATAAATTTGTCAACCGCATTTCCAAAACGGAAATTGTCAGCGGGGCGAGAGATTTCCGACTGATGAGCCGGAAAATGGTGGATGCGGTTCTTGAGATGAGTGAATATAACCGTTTTTCAAAAGGAATTTTTGAGTGGGTCGGCTTTCGGACAAAATGGCTGGAATTTAAAAATGTCGAGCGCTGTGCCGGGGAGACAAAGTGGTCAATGCGCAAATTATTTTTCTATTCATTGGAAGGAATTACCGGTTTTTCGGTGGCTCCGCTTTCCCTCGCATCGATTATTGGTATTTTATTTTTCCTGTTTTCCATTGCGATGATCGTCTTTATCATCATTCGAACAGTGATATGGGGTGATCCGGTAGATGGCTGGCCATCTCTCGTATGCATCATTTTTTTAGTGAGCGGTGTACAGCTCTTTTGTACGGGCATTGTTGGTGAATATCTGTCTAAGACATACCTGGAAACAAAGAACAGGCCGATTTTTATCTTAAAGGATTCCAGTGAAACGGGAAATGGTAGCCGGTATGAAGAATAAAAAGAGAATTTATGAGGGTTCCTATGTTGTTTTATTTTTGATCACGGTCTTTTGCTGTGCTTTCTTTTGCTGGCAGAATGGGATGTTTGGTTCTAAAGTAGACTGGATCAGTCAGCATAGTGTGCTGCCGGACTATTTTCGAAAGCATTTTTACGAAACCGGTAAGATTTTTCCGGAATTTGCTTTCAATCTCGGGGGCGGTCAGAATATTTATCATTATTCTTATTATGGACTGTATAGTCCATTGATTTTCATCTCTTATCTGCTTCCATCCGTGAAAATGTCGGATTATATGATGGTCATGCAGTTTTTATGCCTTGCGGCCTCGGTTTTGCTGATGTATCGGTGGCTGATCAAACAGAATTTTTCGATGAAGATCAGTTTTGGGACAGCAGTCATTTTCCTTTTGTCCGGACCAATGATTTTTCATTCTTACAATCAGATCATGTTCGTCAATTATATGCCGTTTTTATGTCTGGCATTTATGAGCGTGGACCGGTATTTTGAAGATGTTAAAAAGCGTAAGAGCGGCTGTCTGATCCTCAGCATGTTTTTGATGATTATGACGAGTTTTTACTTTAGTATCGGCGGGCTTCTTGCAATCGTTATTTATGGAATCTACCGGTTCTTCCGGATGTGTGATACATACAGGGAAAGGGTGACAGTAAAATACTTTTTTCAGGAAGGAATACGGTTTGCTATTTGTATCATCATCTCAATCTTGATGAGTGCGGTTTTGCTTATTCCGACAGCAATGGCACTTGCAGGAAGAGGAGGAAATACGGCTGCTTTAGATCTGGCGGATATGCTCTTGCCTGCCATGCCGGTTGTCAGATTCCTTTATAGTCCTTATGGGATCGGGCTGACGACATTTTCGGTGACAACATTGATCGCAATGCTGTTTTTTCCGAAGAAGCATGAAAAAATCCTGGCATGGGGCTGCCTGATCGTACTGACGATTCCGTTGTTTGCCTATTTGCTCAATGGAGGATTGTATATCCGGGATAAAGCGATGATCCCGTTTTTGCCGGTTCTGTGTTATATCACGGCCTATTATCTGGACAGACTGGAAAAGAGCAGAGATAAAAAAATTCCGCTGTTTACTGCGAGTATTCCGTATATGATTCTGATCATATGGATTTTGTTAAACAGAGAAGAACTGGTCTTATCGGAATATTGGACGCTGTTTTTAGGGGATGCGGTGATCATGATCATCTGCTGGCTTATTTATTATAAAAAACGAATTATGCTTTGTTTTCTTATTCTGCCAATTGTTTTTTTATTCGCATTTGGATCTGTCATGCATGTTGAATATGAGCGTTATCTGGATCCGGAATTTTATGAACAGGTGACGGATGAACAGATCGGAAAAATCATACAAGAGACGGCGGAATCGGAAACAGGGTTTTATCGGATCGAGCAGAGCGGAAGCAATGATGAAAATGCAGCGAATTTAAATAGAATCTGGGATATGGATCAGTATATTTCATCGATTTATTCCTCTTCCTATAATCAGGATTATCAGAAATTCCGGGAAGATATTTTTCATCTGCAGCAGCCGTTTCGGAATTTTCTGATGCAGACGACGGGGCCGAATCCGGTTTTTCGAAAATTTATGGGAATCAAATATACGATCAGAAATAAACGAGTGTATACGGATGAGATGGTATCGCCTGTTGTGTATGCAACGGACCGGATCATTTCAGAGGAGTCCTATGAGAAATTGAGTTTTCCGTGGAATCAACTTGCGCTGCTGCAATATGCGGTGACTGAAGGGGACGGAGCAGAAGGAAGTTTAGAAGAACAACGGGTACAGAATGTGGATCTTGCATTTCCATCCGAGGTGGAATTGAAAGAGAACCAAAATATCACGCTGGAACTTCCGGATTCGCAGACGGGCAGCAAGCGCGTGCTGTTTATTACCTTTGAAGTAGATAATCTGCACAGGGCAAATGAAGTTTCCATCTGGATCAATGGGGTGAAGAATAAACTTTCTTCCCGCAATGCGATCTATTATAATGATAACCGGGTATTTTATTATGCTGTTCCGTTGAAAGAGGATCAGACAGAGATTGATGTGACGCTTGGAAGAGGAGAGTATGAGATTTTGAATGTAGAAAGTTATCTTACGGATCTGGCCGAATGGGAAGAAGATCAGAAAGCACTGTATCAGTCCGAAATGGCCCTCAACCGGGAGAAAACGGAAGATAATTTCATAACAGGAACGATCGATGTTAAGAATGACGGGTATCTGATCACGACAATTCCGTATGATGATCATTTTGAGATCCGGATCGATGGAAAAGAGTCGGAAATTGAAAAAGTCAATACTTCATTTTTAGGATGTAAGATCGATCGGGGAAGCCATGAGGTGGAAATCATCTATCATGCTCCGGGACTTGGTTTGGGAAAAGTGGTTTCGGCAGCAGGGCTGATGGGATTCGTACTTTTACTGGCAGTAGAAAGAAGAAAAACGAAAAAATAAAAACATCCCTTTTGGATGACTGGCTGGTGCGGCCATGACGTCCGAAAGGGATATTTTTTTATTTTATATAATATACGTAATTTTCTTTTCTTGGTTTTGCTTCCGGCTCCTGATCGGCATAGCCGAGCACGCAGTGGCCGATACCTTCGTAATCGCCTTCAATGCCGAGTTTTGCGAGCATTTCTTTTCCGTAATCGCCTTCAAATTCTTCTTTGGCACGGTGAATCCAGCAGCTTCCGATACCCTGATCGTGTGCAGCGTTCATCAGGTTGCCCATAACGAGCGTACCATCATAGATGTATGTCGGTCTGTTCTTATCTGCAAGAACGATCAGAACGACCGGTGCGCCGTAAAATGGGTCAAAATCTTCGTCTTTTCCCATGATCTTGGCATTTAATGCCGATAATTCATCGCGAACCTTTTTATTTGTTACGGCAATGATGATCGGTGATTGCATGCCCATGCCGGTTGCGGCATATGTGCCTGCTTCGATGATCGTGTTCATCGTTTCTTCCGGGATCATATCCGGTTTGAATTTACGAATACTTCTTCTTGTCTTTAAAACATTTAATACGTCACTCATAAGAAACCTCCTAAAGATGTTGATTACGCTGTCAGTTCATCAATCAGATCCATGATCGCTGCGATCGGATCGGACAGCTTGCTTTTTTCCATGCTATTAATATAGGTATCTTTCTGTTCGTAAACAGTGCGGATTGCCTTTAAAAGTGTCTCATTTGTTACGTCTTCTTCCTGAAGAACATAGCTGTAGCCCTGCTTTTCAAAAGAAGCGGCATTCAGGATCTGGTCGCCGCGGCTGGCTTTTGCAGAAAGCGGGATCAATACATTCGGCTTTCGAAGCGCCAGAATTTCACAGATCGCGTTAGCTCCCGCACGGGAAACCATCAGGTCGGTACATGCAAAAATATCGTTTAATTCGTCGCTGACAAACTCGAACTGTGCATAGCCTTTTTTATTGTCCAGAGATGGGTCCAGATTGCCTTTTCCGCATAAATGTGCGATCTGAAATGTTTCCAGAAGAACATCAAGTTCTTTGCGGACTGCCGTATTGATCGCAACGGAACCCAGACTTCCGCCCATGATCAGAAGAACCGGTTTGTCAGAAGTAAAACCGCAGAACCGCAGCCCTTTTTCGCGGTTACCCTCAAATAATTCTTTTCGGATTGGAGAACCGGTCAGAACCGCTTTTTCTTCCGGAAGGTGGTTTAACGTTTCCGGAAAGTTGCAGCACACTTTAGAGGCACTTGGAAGTGCAAGCTTATTCGCAAGACCAGGTGTCATATCCGATTCATGGATGATAACAGGAATGCCGCAGTGCTTTGCAGCCATTACAACCGGTACGGTAACAAAGCCGCCTTTGGAAAAGACGATATCCGGCTTTAACTTTTTCATAATGCTGCGCGCTTCCAGGTAGCCTTTCAGCACCCGGAACGGATCGGTAAAGTTCTTAACATCGAAATAACGGCGTAGTTTTCCGGAAGAAATGCCGTAATAAGGCACATGGACCGCCCGAATCATTTCGCGTTCCATACCGTTTTTTGAGCCGATATAGCGGATATCAAATCCTTTTTTCTCGAGAGCAGGCATTAATGCGATATTTGGAGTTACGTGGCCGGCAGTACCGCCGCCGGTTAAGATAATTCGTTTCATAACAGACTGCCTCCTAGTGTTCTGTTTGATATTGTTTTAATGCATTGGCAAGCTGATCAGGACAGGAAGTGCCGCGGAAACCACACTGAAGACCGGATAACTTCTCGATTACTTCGCTTATCGGACGGCCTTTTGCGAGAGCAGCAACCCCCTGCGTGTTGCCCATGCATCCTCCGTTAAACTTTATATCTGTTAAGATTCCATCTTCCACTTCAAATTCGATGGAACTGGAACAGGTTCCTCTTGTCTTATAAATCATAATCCATCATCCTTCCTTACTAATTTTCAATAAGATATGATAACACATTTTTTGATATTATAACACAGTTATGGTATACTAAAAAGCTGAAAAATAAATGTGCGACAGGAGGAAACGAGATGGACTATATTGGAATTATCGGTGCAATGCCGGAAGAAGTAGCGCAGCTGATCGAGCAGATGGAAGAAAAAGAGATGACAGAAATTGCCGGAATGAAGTTTTATGATGGAAAACTCTGGGGTAAAAAGGCGGTTGTTGTAAAAAGTGGGATCGGAAAAGTCAATATGGCTGCCTGCACGCAGATTCTTGCGGGAACCTATAAAGTAGAAGCGCTGATCAATACCGGTGTTGCGGGCGGATTGTATGCGCCGATCAATATCGGAGATATCGTGTTATCCAAAGACACGCTTCAGCATGACATGGATGCTACCGGTTTTGGATATGAGCCGGGCGTGATCCCTCAGATGGGACAGTCAACATTTTATGGAGATCAGTATCTGATCAAAAAAGCGAAAGAATCCTGCGAAGAAGTCAATCCGGACATTTCCGTATACGTGGGAAGAGTCGTTAGCGGAGATCAGTTTATTAGTTCCGATGAGAAGAAGAAATATCTGGTAGAGCAGTTTGACGGATATTGTGCGGAAATGGAAGGCGCTGCCATGGCACAGGTTGCTTATCTGAACGATATTCCATTTGTGATCATCCGTGCGATTTCCGATAAAGCGGATCATAGCGCTTCCATGAATTACAATGATTTTGAAGAACAGGCAATTGTTCATACGATTCGACTTTTGCGGGCAATGTTTGCAAAAATCTAGTCCATATTTGACATACGAAAATTAATGAGAAAATGCTCCCTTCTTTTTATAATAAAAGCAAACGAAAAGGAAGGGAGTTTTTCTATGTTACAACAAATTTTTAGTCAGTCAGTATGGGTATATCTTTTAGGAGTATCAGTGTTTGTCGGAGTTCTATCCAAGATCCTATCTATCATACACTATAACAGGCTCATACAGGAAACAGAACAAATGAACCGATTACATACAAAGTGGGTAAAAGCATTAAAAAAACGATTTGATAATTATGAACAGTTGAAATTTAAAGTGGAAAATGCACAGAGTTTTGTGGATAAATATATGGAAATGGACCGAATATGTGGAATTAAAAGCAGGATCTTTCTCCGGATTCCATTTGTATGCAGTCTGTTGATCTTATTATCAGCATTTCACGGCGAGGAGGACTGGATCTTTATGGCGGGAGTCAATCTGGTCATTGCATTTATGATCGAAGAGCTGTTGATTGATGAAAGAAGTTCTATGAGGATGGTGCGAACCAATCTGGTCTTATTTATTGAAAAGGGAAATGTCAAGAAACGAAAAACGGCGGAGGTAAGTCCGAATACGAGAAAAGAGATGAGAAAAATCAGGCAGGAAGCCGCGGTTACCGAAGAAAAAGACCTCATATCGCAAGAAGAGGCGGAGACATTTGGTCAGATTATGAAAGAATGGTGGGAATTTTAAATGGTAGTTAGAGTCTTGATTGCAGTCGCAGTTGTTGTGATATTCCTTTCCGGATGTGGTTCTGTCAGAGAAGCAATGAACAAAGAGGAGCAGGCTTCAACGCAGGCGCAGACGGAAGCAGAAACAGAAACAACTGCGCCGACCGCGAATGACTCTGCTGACGCAGCAGCCCTGTCAAACGAAAAAAAGGGTTGGTGGATCAAACGAAAGGAAAATAATGAGCAGTCAGAGGCACAAAATGAGATCGATCTGGCAAAATACGATGCCTTTTATGTAGATACGAAAAACAAAGATAAAAAAGTCATGTATCTGACCTTTGACTGCGGTTATGACAATGGCTATACGGAGCCGATGCTCGATATTTTAAAAAAACATAAGGCCTATGCGATCTTTTTTGTGACGCAGACATACATACGGGATAATGTTGAAATTGTAAAACGGATGAAAAAAGAAGGGCATCTTGTCGGAAATCATACGGTAAAACATAAAAGCATGCCGGATCTGTCGGAACGGGATATTAAGGAAGAATTGATCACTTGTGCGGATTATTGCAAGGAAGCGACCGGATATGAGATGGATCCTTATGTGCGTCCGCCGATGGGAGAATACAGCGAGAGGACGCTGCAGATCTGCAAGAATCTTGGCTATAAGACGGTGTTCTGGAGCATGGCGTATCTTGATTATGAGGTGGATAACCAGCCCGGATCAGACTTTGTGATCGATCATTTTGAAAAGTATTATCATAACGGAGCCATTCCGCTGCTCCATAATGTATCAAAATCCAATGCGGAGGCGCTGGATACGGTTTTGACGAATCTGGAGAAGAAAGGATTTACGTTTGAAAATGTGGATAAGATTGAGATAGAATAGAAGTTAAGAAGTAGATCAATCTAAGAAGGGAGCATATCAAATACCGATTTTTAGCCCTTGACATACAGGGAAGAGGCAATCCCAGAGAATTCTGGTTTTTTTAAGAACTGAATTCTCCCGTGGGCTGTCTCTTCCCTTTTGTATCCCTTATTTTAGGGTGCAAAAACCCCTTGTCTGGATTTTTGGAAGCGCTCCTTCTACTAAGCGGTTTTCTGCTCCTTTTTATTTTTTCTGCCGTAGATATTGGAGTTCATCTACGGTGGAAATTATACTTTTGACTTTTTCAACCGTAAATATGGGAGTTCATCTACGGTGAAAATTATACTTTTGACTTTTTCAACCGTAAATATGAGAGTCCCTCTACGGTGGAAATTATACTTTTGACTTTTTCAACCGTAAATATGGGAGTTGGTCTACGGGAGAAAAGAGCCTTTTTACTTTTTCTGCCGTAGATGAGGAAATTTGTCCATGCTGGGGATTCAGGATTGAGCGAATCCCAATGTAGAATAATCTTCCTTTCATGTTAGAGACCTAAATCAGTAACTGATATACTCCCTTGCTTTACTTTTTTATCCGATCAGAGATTAGATATCTAATAAGTCGCTGTAAACTTTCAGTGCGCCGTCTGTGTCATGAGCAAGTACGCGTTTTGCAAGTACTTTACCTAACTGAACGCCTTCCTGGTCAAAGCTGTTGATGTTCCATGTGAATCCCTGGAACATGATCTTGTTTTCAAAGTGAGCCAGTAAAGCACCGAGAGATCTAGGTGTTAACTGGTCGCCGATGATAATACTGGATGGGCGTCCGCCTTTGAAAGTCTTGTTGTTATCTTCGTCATCTTTACCACATGCAAAAGCTACGATCTGAGCAGCTACGTTTGCACATAATTTCTGCTGGCTTGTGCTTCCTTCGATAACAACATCCATTCCGATCTGGCTCTTCTTATAGCCAACGAACTGAAGTGGGGTGATATCTGTTCCCTGATGCAGTAACTGATAGAAGGAATGCTGTCCATTTGTACCAGGTTCACCGAAGATTGTAGGACCTGTTACATAATCAACATATTCGCCGAAACGGTTAACGGATTTACCGTTGGATTCCATATCTAACTGCTGTAAATGAGCAGGGAAACGATTTAATGCCTGGGAATATGGAAGGACTGCTGTAGAAGGATATCCCTGTACGTTACGTTCATAAACACCGATCAGAGCGTCTAACATATCCGGATTCTGTAATAAATCTTTGTTTGTAGCGAGCTTGTCTTCTTCCGCAGCTCCGTTAAGGATGTCAGCGAATACTTCTGGACCAAATGCTAAGGAAAGAACAACTCCGCCTACTGCTGAACTGGAGGAGAAACGTCCGCCGATGTAGTCATCCATGAAGAAAGCATCCAGGTAATCATCGCCCTGTGCTAATGGAGAAGTTTCGCTAGTTACAGCAAGCATATGTTTCGAAGGATCTAAACCTGCTTCTGTTAAAGCATTTTTTACGAAAGCTTCGTTTGTTAAAGTTTCTAATGTTGTTCCGGATTTGGAAACAACGATAAATAAGGAACGTGCTACGTCGATGGATTTTAATACTGCAGCAGCATCATCAGGGTCAACGTTGCTGATGAATTTTGCTTCCATCTTTAATTTGTTGTTTGTCTTTGCCCAGTTTTCCAGAGCAAGATATAAAGCGCGAGGACCAAGGTCACTTCCGCCGATACCAATCTGAACAACCGTTGTAAATGATTCGTCTGCAGCATTTGTAATTTCGCCTGCATGTACTTTGTTAGCAAATTCAGCAGCCTTTGCCTGAACACCTGCGTAGAAGTCACGTTTATTCACTCCGTTTTCTACTACGTCATTACCGAGCTGTCTGCGTGCAAGATGATGAAGTACCATTCGGTTTTCACCTGTGTTGACTCTTTCACCGTTATAAAGAGCTTCAAATTTTTCAACGAGCTGAGCTTCTTCCGCTAATGCAGCAAGCTGCTCTAAAATGGTGTCGTCTATTTCTTTTGCAGCATAGTTATAAGTAAGACCTTCAGCCATAGGAGCTGAGTAACGTTTTACACGTTCAGCACCATTTTCGCCTGACATTGCTTCCACGATGTTTACGCGGTTTTTCATTGTCGTCAGTTTCTGATAAGATGCTAACGTATCGAGATTGTTCCATGTAACCATAAATAATTCCTCCTTGTTTGGTCGCATTTGCGCTGTGATGTCCGATCGTTGTTGTTAAAATGAAAATAGACTTCACAGTCATAGCTATCTGGATTTATTATACTAAAAAAATGTGTTTATTTCAACTTACGATACCGCATGGAATGTGAAATTTATACAAATTAATGAGAAATTTGATGTTGTAATTTTAATCAAAAATGATATGATAGTAAAAAATTAAAATCAGAAGAAAAGGAATTGATCAATGAAGGAAATAATTAAGATTAAATATCACTCGGATGAGATTGAAAAGTTAACGTACATTGATGGAAAATCGGACTGGATCGATCTTCGGGCAGCCGAAGATGTAGTGATGAAAGCGGGTGAATTCCGTCTGATCAGCCTCGGAATTTCCATGAAACTTCCGGATGGCTATGAAGCACATGTGCTGCCGAGAAGTTCAACATACAAGAACTGGGGAATTTTACAGGCAAACTCCCAGGGCGTGATCGATAACAGTTATTCCGGCACGAATGACATCTGGAGATTTCCGGCGCTTGCCATGCGTGATACCGCGATCAAAGTCAACGACCGGATCTGTCAGTTCCGAATTGTGAAAAATCAACCTCAGATCCAGTTTGATGAAGTAGAATTTCTGGATGAGGAAGAACGCGGCGGCTTTGGTTCGACCGGAACCAATTAAGAAATTTGAATAACAAAAAGGCGGATAAAAGAAAGAAGACTGGTGGTTAGCTTTCTCCTATCCGCTTTTTGTTTTTTTGGGCGAAGGTATGAAGATTTTCATTTTCGCTGACCGCGAATAAGCGAAATATGCTTCGCCGGCTTGTTCATGATATCATTATGCATGAATAAACAATGGTGTAAAAGAAAATGGGGCGTCATTCATGGAATGCCGGCGTTGGTCCGTTTTGATGGAAATGGATTGGATTCTTTCGTATTTTATAGTTGTTTATAGTTAAAATAAAATATGAAAAAATTTCAGACGTACTAACCGGATTCGATGAGCGTCTTCGGTCTCTGGTTCCGGAGAAGGAACAATCAGAATCTCCGATCCTTGTATATTCTGTGCTGATTTCTATTGTTCTTTTCCAGAGGCGTCGTTTTATCGTTATGTTGTTTTTTCTGGCATTTGTGAGAACGAAAAACAGACTTTCCAAAGGCGTCAGAAAGCTCCTTTTTTCCTTTACACTATATAAATTGGATAAGTGGAAAAAATATTAGAATAAAATAATAAAATTAAAAAAAATTTTGAAACGATCCAAAAGCCGCAGCAGATGCCGCGGCTTTTTTCAAGAGAACAATTTTTTTCATCGTGATTGGGTGTCTGTGTTATAAAATTAGTTGTATGTTCTTGTGCAGTTTAAAGTGTCCTGCTCGATGACCTTACCGCTGGCATTGTATACGGTGATCGTATTGCGGGTACGATACTTGTAGCCTTTTGTTACATAGTAAGAGCCGGAAATGGTTCCACTGGAAATAGTGGTTGTCTTTGTTTTTGTATATAATGTCTTCCATGCGCCGTTCCGGTAGCTCTGCAGCTGGGTAACAATTTTTATATCATAGGATGTATTATTGGTGGCAACGGATGTTGCAAACACTGCTTTCCCAAGAAACTGAAAATCGAGGCTCATAGCTACACCAACAATAGCATCCCAACGTGCATTTGGGTTTGGCTGATAAAGTTCCTCGGTCCCATCCTCGTATTCGATCGTCCATACGGTATCGTCAAAACTCGTATCGGACGGCGCGGAAAAGTCGATTTCCGGTGCCGGCGTGTTGTCATCCTCATAGTCGTGCGGTCCTTCATCGGCAAAGACGGCCGTGTTAAATACAAGAAGAAACATTAATGTCAAGCATGCGATTCGTTTTAATGTATGTTTCATTATACCCCTCCTTCTGTGTTGTTCTCTTATAAAATAAATTAAAGATACAGGAAAAATATTAGTATTTATTGAATGGAATCGGCAATTTTTAACATTTCTGATTGATTTAGGTTTGAAGTTAAAAAAAAGTAATAATTCTTGTAATTCCATATAATAATGTCTTTATTATTTTTATAATAAATTATGCCATTTCGTTCTATTTTTGTGAAAGAAGATAAATCTACATATAAATCTTCTTTATTGGTGACAATTAAAATAACAATATATAAATTATTTTTTTCATAATGTATAGAATATTGATTAGTTTCCTCAATGTAATTTTTTTCCACCAATTCAAACCCTTCTGGCACATACTCCGGCAAATATTTATCCATATCCACCTCATCGTCCTCAGCGATTTCAACTTTCGTCTTATCCTTATCCTCGCTGTTCCGGAAGAAAAAGTTATACAACGGCTCTTTCCACGCCGATGTCGTATTGATCGTTATAAACGCCAGAACGAGAAAAAGCGCGAAAACCGCAGCGATCCTCGGTATACGATGGCGGAACAATTTGCCGCGCAGCCGATTCTTCTCTTCACGGAACATTTTCTCCATCGAATCCTGAAATTCCTTCGAAGGCTCGATCTCATCCTCTGTGGACAGATCCTGAAAATCCGGGTACAGATCATCCATAGCATCAGCCAGAAGATCATCTAAAATCTTATCTTCAAAATCATTGTTCTTTTTCATCCCGAAAGCCCTCCTTTACAAGAATTCCTTTGAGTTTCTGACGAATATAATAATTTCTTTGAATTACCGTGTTCTCACTAATACCAAGAAAATTTGCGATTTCCTTAAATTTATAGCCATGGTAATAATGAAGATAGAGAATAGAAGAATACTTTGGCGGAAGTTTTTTGATTGCTTCGTGGATCAGCGTTCTTTCTACATATAAAAATTCCGGATTTTTATTTAAATTAACCGTAGAATTAGAGATTTCGTCCAGAATCTGCTCGACCTCCGTTGTTTGGAAAATCTTCTTTTGTTTTTCAAGAACATGGTATGCTTCATGCCGCATAATCGTATATAAAAAACGAAAAGCGACAGTATCATCATAGGATGCAAAATTATGACCATACTTTAACACGCGTTCAAACGTCGTCTGCACAACATCCTCAGCCATGTGCTGGTCATTTAAAAATCGCGTATGCGCTTCAGCAATTAAAATTTTACTGAATTTGCGGTAAGCTTCTTCGATTCTATGAAGGCGTATCCATTCTTCAGCATTTTTATCATTTGTACTCAATTTGTTAATCCTCTCATTATAAATAGAATGCTTTTATTAATATTAATTATAAATAAAGAGGAATGTATATTTTACTCTAATTGTAGTTAATCTTCTTCAATTACTTGTATTTCGAGGTAATCAAAATCAATAGACTCAATGAAGTTATCGGAAGTAAAGCGGGTTTTGCTGTGATAAAGGAAATCCATTTTGGTAGATTCCAGCCACATCGGTGTTTCCAAATCAAATTCATAGCAGATCTGTTCCAGTGAACGATAGACTTTTTGGGTACGGGTCATATCGGTCTGATCCATAATGACCACGGTATCCTTTAACATACGGCTATTTTTAAATACTTTTCCCCACATACGAAACATAGTCGGCCCCCTTTTTGTTCTATTATTATGGTTAGTATATCCGCTTTTTTTGGGGTTGTAAAGGAAGGAATTCATGCTATAATAATGACGATTGACAAGATAACAGACAAGATAATAGACAAGATAGAAGGGGTTTGATGTCAAATGAATGGAAATGAGAGAAGGGTTGAAATTTTAAAAGAACTGGAACATGCTAAAAAACCGATTTCCGGAACGCTGCTTGCTAAAAAGATGGGAGTCAGCCGACAGGTGATCGTACAGGATATGGCTCTGCTTCGGGCTTCCGATAAAAATATTATTTCTACAACGCGCGGATATCTATTATATAAAGAAGATGTGAGCAAAGTAAAAAGGGCATTTGTCGTGCGTCATACGAATGAAAATATCAGGGAAGAGCTGTATTCCATCGTGGATTGTGGAGGAAAAATGCTGGATGTATCGGTTTTTCATAATGTTTATGGAATGATCACGGTTGATCTGATCATCCAAAACCGCAGAGAAGCTGATGATTTTCTGCAGAAGATGAATAAGATCAACAGCGAGCCGCTGCTGACGCTGACGAATGGAAAACATATCCATACAATTGAAGCAGATAACGAAGAAATTTTAGATCGTATTGAACAGGTATTAAGGAAACAGGGATTTCTAGTGGAGGAAAATAATGATTAAACGATGGTTAAACCGTGTATTTATTCAAGGATTATCCGGCATGGCAACGGGATTATTTGCGACGCTGATCATTGGAACGATCATGAGTCAGGCAGGGACATTGCTCGGCGGGGAGTTGGGAGAGCATCTGATCATGATGTCATCCGTTGTAAAAGCTTTGACCGGAGCAGGTATCGGCGTCGGTGTTGCGAATAAGTATGGAGAATCGCCGCTGGTAACTGTATCGGCGGCAAGTGCCGGAATGATCGGCGCATTTGCCAGTAATCTGCTGGCAGGAAAAGTTATCGTTGACGGGGCGATTCAGCTGGCAGGCGCCGGAGAACCGCTCGGCGCTTTTATTGCTGCGTATGTCGGGATTGAACTGGGACATCTCGTATCGGGAAAAACGAAACTGGATATCCTGATCACGCCGATCATTTCTATTTTTTGCGGCGGTACGGCCGGGATCATCGTGGGACCGCCGATTTCCCGCTTTATGATGCAGCTGGGAGAAATGATCCGGTGGGGAACGGACCAACAGCCGTTTCTAATGGGAATCGTAGTATCTGTATTGATGGGAATGATCTTAACGCTCCCGATCAGTTCGGCAGCACTCGGCGTAGTGCTGAACCTTTCGGGACTTTCTGCAGGAGCGGCAGCCGTTGGTTGCAGCACGCAGATGGTAGGATTTGCTGTTGCAAGTTTTCGGGAAAATGGATTTGGCGGTCTGCTGGCGCAGGGAATTGGAACTTCGATGCTGCAGGTTCCGAACATTGTGAGGAAACCGATCATCTGG
The DNA here is from genome assembly GCA_018715775.1 of Candidatus Fimousia stercorigallinarum. Taxonomy (GTDB): domain Bacteria; phylum Bacillota; class Clostridia; order Lachnospirales; family Lachnospiraceae; genus Fimousia; species Fimousia stercorigallinarum. The sequence continues at coordinate 17,722 of DVKZ01000060.1, forward strand.
ATTCCGCCGATTTTGGCGAGTGCAATTTTAGGACCGATTTCTACGGTCGTTTTAAAAATGACGAATAATGCCATCGGGTCCGGTATGGGAACAGCTGGATTTGTCGGACAGCTCATGGGGTATGAAACGATGGTCTCCGAAGGTGTGCCGGCACAGGCTGCATTTTTAGAGATTCTTGTTATGCATATCATTGTCCCGGCAATTCTGACATATGTGATTGCAGAATTTATGAGAAATAAAGGACTTATTAAAAACGGTGATATGAAATTAGATCTGTAATGCCGCCGGCGATAAAATCCGCTAGTTTTACAACTTCATTTAAATGGGTATTTTGTATCGTATGATAGTTTTCCGAGCCGTATTGGTCGACAATTCCGGTGATCGAAAGATGACCGAGAGACGGAAGATCTTTATGGACGCCTTTTCCGGGTTCCAGCGGCCGATTGGATACGGTAACATAGCCGACATGTTCCGCGCATCCGAGACAGGCATCGATTACGATCATGTATGGAGAGGCGATCGTTTGATCGATCATTTCAATTGTCTGGATCAGGTTTGCCGCATGGACCGGTTTGGATAAACTGCCGTAGACCAAGGGAAAGTCAGATGGCAGGCTTTCTGCAAGATAATGCCCGACCAGAGGACCTAGACAGTCACCGGTTGCCCGGTCTGTACCGATACAGACAAGGACGAGCGTTTGGCTGTCTTTTTTTGTTTTGCGGATATAGCGGAGCAATGTATTAGAAAAATGCCGAAGGGCATTTTCTTTTTTGGGATTAAAATAAATCGTTCTGTTCATAAGTAAAACCTCAGCGCTTCTTTATTCTGGAAATAGTATTTACGAAATCAAAAAAATTAAACAGATAAATTGTCGCAAAAATCAGATAAAATTCAAAGGCACATCGACGGAAAATGGCAATCCCTTTCAATGGATTGTGATAATCTGATGCTATTAAATAGAAAGAGGTGAGAAAGACGTGAAATTGCCGAAGAATTTTCGTCAGATAGGAGAAGCAGCAGGATTAACGAAAATATATATTGAAGATTATGTTATGACATATATTTCTGCGATCACAAAGGACAGCCGCACCTATGTCAGAGGCGCAATTTTATTTGGTACAATTGAACGAATGGGAAGCGAAACATACGTATTTGTTAATGGAGCAATGGAAGCACAAAATATAGAACTGGATTTGGATGAAACAGTGTTTGATGACAGTGTATGGAACCGGATCTATGAGATAAAAGAGACATATTTTAAGCAACAGCAGGTGGTCGGATGGTATTTATGCCGGACAGGCATGTCAGTGCGCTTGAATGATAAGATAAAGAAGACACATTTTGAAAATTTTCCAGGGGATGGGAAAATCTTATATGTCAAAGATCCGCTGGACGAAGAAGAGGCGATGTACGCATATCGCGGGCAGGATCTCGTCCGCCAGAATGGATACTATATTTATTATGTGAAAAATGAAGAAATGCAAAATTATCTGGTTGATCTCAGGCGACAGCAGGAGGCCGCAGAGTCTTACGAGAAACTGATGGAGAAGAGGCGGGATGAAAAAATCGTGCGGCAGTCGAGAAACAGGCTCGGAAGAAAACGCGCATCGAAAACGCAGTTGATCAAGAAAACGGCCGCAGCTGCGATCCTAATGTTTTTGCTTGGAGCTGGAGGAACGTATGCGATTTTAGGACAAGGGGTATTGTCACAAAAAGTGGTTACATCCTTTTCGGATACTGTAAGAAGTATTCGGTCCGGTGCAGAGGAAGAAGATGAGGAAGCGGTAACGGCGGTGTTTACATCGGCGGCACAGACGACAGAGACATCAACAGAGGCATCAGCCGATAGCAGTACGGAGGCATCGACCGGCTCATCTTCGGAAGATACGGGTACCGAGACGATATCCGGCGGGGGACAAGTTTATACTGTACAAAAAGGTGATACGATAACGAAGATTAGTGTGAAATTCTTTCAGACAAGAAAATATGTGCAGGATATTATGGATGAAAATGGGCTAAAAATGAACGATTCGATTTATCCGGGACAAAAATTAAAGATTCCGGATATAAAATAAGAGTGGTATCGAAGGAAAAAATGAGCTATAATAAACGAATAGCAGGAAAAATGAGGGATACAAATGAAAGATTTTTCAATTTATGTGAATAGTGCTGAGAAGCTGGAACAGATAAAAAATAAAAAAAGATTTTATCGAAAATACCGGATTTTCCTGGGAATCCTTGCCGTTGTTGTTCTATCTGGAGCGATGACTGCGTACCATTATAGAGAATTCCATTCTTTTGAACGGGTAAAAACGGTGATAGAGGAGAATTCTTCAGAGCAGAACATTGAGATCTATAAAGATGGAGTGTTAAAATACGGGGAAAATCAGATCGCCTATTATGATAAAAATGGAGACGGAGTCTGGTCAAAGACCTATTCGATCAGTAAACCTCAGGTTAAAACGAGTAAAAATTATATTTTAGCGGCAGATCTGCAGGGCAGAAATCTTTATATCTATGATAACGAGGGCGAAGTGGGTGCGATCACGACGTCATATGACATTCTGGATGCAGAAATTTCGGATCAGGGAGTCGTTGCGGTTGCTCTGTCTGCAAAGAATACAAATTATATTGAATTGTATAATACGGACGGGGATAAGTTGGTCAGCATACAGACGAGCATCAGCGAGAATGGATATCCGCTTGATATCGCATTATCTCCGAACGGACAGATTTTGTGCGCAAGTTTTTTCATTGTAGACGGTGTTGAGATGAAAAACCGGCTGACATTTTATGATTTTAGTGAAGAAGGTGAGAAAACGGAAAATATCCTGGGCGGATATGATTTCAATAATACAGTGGTTCCGACCGTTGCATTTATAGGCAGCGATAATGTTTGTGCTTTTGGAGATGATAAGATCTCGGTTTATAGTATTATGGGTAAGCCGAGACTGCAAAAAGAGATAGAGGTGAATTCTTCTATTAAAAGCATTGCATTTGATGACGGACATTTTGCGATCGTCCGTGGGCATTATTCCGACGAGAAAGAAGGAAACTATACGCTTGAAGTATTTAGTAAAAATGGGAATATGGTAGGAAAGAGCGGCGTCAAGGGGGATTATACCACTATGCGGATTCGGAGAGGTAAGGTTATCTTTATAAGTCCATACCATTGTTCCGTGTATACATCAAGTGGAAGCAACATATTTGATTACAATTTTAAAAAGCATGTATTACAGATGCTTCCTGGAGCAGATAGTCAGAGTTATTTTATAGAATACGATGATCGTCTTGATCTGATCAAATTGAAATAAGGAAAGGAAGATACATATGACATTATTATTAGCAATTCCTGTTATTTATTTAATTATTGAAACTATATTAGGATATCGTCGAGGACTGATAAAATCAGTCCTTTTGCTCATTTCGTGGATTGTATCGCTGGCAGGTTCAGCCCTGCTTGTAAGAGAATTTGCGATTCGGGGCAATGATTTTCCACAGATTACAGAGTTTTTTGAGCAATTTGTCCGGGCAGAATTGGCGGCTATGGCCTCTCTTGTCTTTTTGTTTCTGCTATTGTTTATCATGATTAAGATTTTCTGCCATATCATCATCCGATTATCCGGCGTGATCTCAAAAATCCCGATCATCGGTAAAGTAGACAAGATCTTAGGGGCATTGTTGGGGTTCTTAAAAGGCGGTATTGCAGTTGTACTTGCATTTCTCGTATATTCTGTATATAGCGGAGCTTATGTGGATATACTATGGAGAGAAGCACCTCAGGTGATGACGATTGTAGAGACTGTACGAAGTTATCTGCAGCAGCTTTGGTCCGCATTTTAATGTGCGGATCGGGCGCTTGAAAACATCTTAAAAAAATTGAAAAAAGATGTTGACAAAGGGGAAAAGGTATGATAACCTATACAAGCTGTCGCTTAGAAAACGGCAGCAAATGACAGAACTTCAAATTTCTTCCAATTCAAGAATGCGCCGGGGACGGTAGGCTGAGAATAAAAAAGAAGAAAAAAGTTCTTGACAAGAAACGAAAGTTTTGATAGACTATAAAAGCTGTCGAAAAACAGCGGAAACGACCGGAAAAAAGAAATGAAAAAAGTTCTTGACAAACAAAACCGGTTGTGATAATATATAAAAGCTGTCGCTGAGGCGACGGTGCCGAACTTTGAAAACTGAACAATCACAGATCCTTGAAAATTCAGATGAGAAGATTCAGTATCAGAAGATACAACGTACGTTGAGAGATCAACGACCCAAAAACAGTAATGACAGGGATGGATAGCCAAAGGTTATCCTGAACGGATCAAGATTTTAACATGAGAGTTTGATCCTGGCTCAGGATGAACGCTGGCGGCGTGCTTAACACATGCAAGTCGAACGAAGCATCCTTCTTCGGAGGGATGACTGAGTGGCGGACGGGTGAGTAACGCGTGGGTAACCTGCCCTATACAGGGGGATAACAGCTGGAAACGGCTGCTAATACCGCATAAGCGCACAGCACCGCATGGTGCAGTGTGAAAAACTCCGGTGGTATAGGATGGACCCGCGTCTGATTAGCTGGTTGGCAGGGTAACGGCCTACCAAGGCGACGATCAGTAGCCGGCTTGAGAGAGTGGACGGCCACATTGGGACTGAGACACGGCCCAGACTCC
>DVKZ01000061.1 GCA_018715775.1 Candidatus Fimousia stercorigallinarum
AAATTAAGTTTTTCTTCTGCCGTATGATACAGAAATCCATACATAAATCCGACCCCGAATACCTTGATGGAAAGTATTGGGCGGAGCAAGGTTGGCTCGATGGCGGTAAACCGTGGAAATAGTGAGGGGACAATATGGAAAAAATAAATTCTGAATGGGTATGTTGCCCTGTTTGTGGAAATAAAACTCGTGACAAAATACGGAAGGATACTGTTTTGGTGCATTATCCTCTTTATTGCCCGAAATGCAAACGAGAAACTTTAATCAATGCGAAAAAATTACATATAACTGTCATCAAAGATCCAGACGCACAGACACAGAGCCGATGAACTTGTGAGATATTTCACAGATCATCGGCTCTTTCTTTTTCGGATAGTGTTTATCAGTCCGCCCAGTCCGCCATATAAAAAAACGGAGTTTTGACGGACTGTATTGTTATGCCCTAATGCTCCCTCTAAACCCGTTTTGAGTTTGGAGGGATTTTTTGCGTCTTTCTTCACTTTCTATCCTGCCGCTGATCCGTGCGGCGTTCTACATATTACCAGACAGAAACGAGGATAATCTGTTAAAAAATTCCTTGTTTTGATATGGCTCTTTTATGCACTAAAAGCAGAGGACAAATATCTACATAAAAGAGCTTTTACTTCTCATAGCCGCAATGGTCTGACAGCCTTTGCGGTTTTTCTTTTGTCGCTTTTTGTCAAGAGACAGGATAAGCCCGCTTCTGGCGTTGGGTGTCGCTCACCGCCTGCCAATCTGGATTTTCAAAAAAATTCAGATTGGAGGTAAAGAACAGTGGCATACAACCACGGAAAGGCAGAGCGCAGATGGCGGCTCTGGAAAGAGAAAGAAGAAAAGATTTTACGGGAGTGCGGCGTTGATGAAGAAACGATTGAGGAAATCCGCACTTTTGATAGAGAAGAATTTAATTCCGACAGACGGTTTTACACACGCCTGAATGATGTTGGGGAATACATAGCGGATGCTGCCATGCAGGAGCCGCCTATGGAGGTCAATACAGTTTGGGATATGCTGAATGAAATCGAGGACGAAAATCTGTACCGTGCATTGCTTACGGTGGACAAGCGTACCCTGCAAATTGTCCTGCTGAAAATGCAGGGATATTCCCTAAAAGAGATTGCACCGATGGTTGATTTATCGGCGGGCGCTGTCTATGCAAGGTTAGACCATCTGCGGAAAAAGCTGAGAAAACTCTTATAGTCTCTAAAGCCCTGCTGTTTCCTGCGGGCTACTGGGTGAGAGGACAACCCCTCTCACCCATTTTTTAGCAGGAGGACAAAGCAATGGCGATACCTAAACGGTCATACTGGTTTCGGGAAGTCGTAACGGAGCAGGAACAAGCTATCATATCAGTTTTCGTGACGGGCAGGGAAAAATCCAAAAACTGTGCGTACCCTTGTATCTTCGAATATGAGGGTATTTGCTTTGTGTTCTCTAATGGAACTTCACAGATGCAAAGAAGACCGGATAGCATACCGGCCTTTTTTTGTGTCTGCGTATAGAACTACATACCTGCTATATAAAGGATTCTTTTGCATATCGGATAAAAGTCGTTAGTATTGGTTTTTTCTGTATTGAAAGGAAGATATTATCAGCTTTATACTGGAAATACAATAACTGCTTAAATCTGCCAGTAATTCTGATTTTTACATGATAATGGGAAAATGTTCCCTGCGCTATTGAAGGTGTTTTACGAACGGAACACTCCCCCAATTACTTTTCAATCGTATTAGAAAAACGCTCATTCATTTTTCCCAGAAACAACTCTGCAGCTGGAGAAAACACTTGATATTTCTTCCATATGATATTCAGCCCGGACTCCAGCTTCGGCTCCAGTGGGCGAAAGCAGAGGTTACTGTTATTAGAGGTGTCCGTAAGGTTATCCAGTGTGATTGCATAGCCAATCCCGGCATCTACCATGATCGCCGCATTGTAGACAAGATTAAATGTGGTGACGATATTCAGCTTTTCAAAGCCTTCTCCAAACCAGTCGGAAAATGCATTTCCTGTCTGATGGAGTGAGATAGCCTGCCGTGAGCAGATCAGAGGAAGATCCAGGAGGTCTTCCTTTTTTATATGTTCTTTTCCGGCAAGTGGGCTGTCTTTTCGCATAATCACGCCCCAGATGTCTTTTTCATAGAGATTCATGTAATTATATTTTGATATATCGGCCGGCTGGATCAGAACGCCGAAATCCAGCAGTCCTTTATCTAATCGCTCTGTTACGTCCGCAGCATTCCCGCTGTACAGGTGAAAGTGTATGTCGGGATAAGATTCGCGCAGTTCTTTTATGAGCTCGGCAATCTCATGCATGGCCTTTGTCTCTCCGCCGCCGATATAGATATCTCCACTCACCGTATTCTCTGCGGAAGTAAACTCGGCCGTTGTTTTATCCACCATAGATACGATCTCTTCCGCCCGCTTCCGGAGGCGCATACCGTCAGGAGTGAGGCTTACATTGTGGCTTTTTCTTATCAGGAGCTGTACGCCCAGTTCTTTTTCCAGATCCTTGATCTGTCTGGATAAAGTGGGCTGTGTCAGATGGAGGAAGTTGGCGGCGGCAGTGATATTTTCTTCCCGGGCGACGGCGAGAAAATAACGAAGTACACGGATTTCCATAGAATATAAACTCCTTTCAGGTGAGATTTCAGTTATGACTGTCAGATATTGGTATAGAAAATATGGAAATATGGAAATTTGATGACAGGTAAAAAGCACGAATGAAAGTTTTTTGTCTGTTAGGAAAGGAGTAGTATTTGACAGTAACGTATGGATATATCCGTGTCAGCAGCCGTGATCAGAATGAAGACAGACAAATGGACGCGCTGCAGTCATTGGTGACGAAGAAGAATATTTATATCGACAAACAGTCGGGAAAGGACTTTGATCGTCCTCAGTATAAAAAGCTGGTGAGAAAATTAAAAAAGGATAACCTGCTTTACATTAAAAGCATTGACTGCCTGGGACGCAATTACTCGGAGATTCAAGATCAATGGCGTTATCTGACAAAAGAAAAAGGAGTCGATATCGTCGTACTGGATATGCCGCTTTTGGACACTCGTAGAGGAAAAGATCTGATGGGCACTTTTTTGAGCGATATTGTACTTCAGGTATTGTCTTTTGTGGCAGAAAATGAAAGGAGCAATATACGTCAGAGACAGGCAGAGGGAATTGCAGCTGCGAAAGCCAGAGGTGTCAGGTTTGGCAGGCCTCAAATACAATTGCCGGATCATTTTGGACAGATCGTTGCGGCATGGGAACGAGGAGAAATTACCATTCATGAAGTGATTCGACAGTGTGATATGAGTGAAGCCACCTTTTATCGCAGGCTGCGGGAGTTTCGAGCTGTAAAAAGAGAATAAAAAAATCAGCTGTCAAATAGTGTACATTTTGAATCTAATCGTTTTTACTGTATTAAATATGTATAGGAGTTAAAAAAATACTTTTTTATGGGAATCAAACAGAAATTGCTTGCTTTATGAAAAAACATGTTTTATAATATATTTCGTAGATTAGCTATCAAAATGTACACTATTTGATAATATTCCCATTTTGGGACAGATATATAAGTGTATGAATGAAAAGAAGGTGTTATGTGAAGCAGTATGAAAAACCCGAATGTCACTACGTCCGCAATATCGACGGGTTGGACAGTGATAAAATAGCAAAGCTGTCGGAGGATGAGCTCGCAGAATATCTGAAAAACGGCAGCGATACAAAAGAAAATAAGAAGTATCGTATCAAGCCGGGATTTATCCTTCGGGAAATTGCCGGTGAATATACAATTATTCCGGTGGATGCGGAGAGCCTGATTTCCAATGCCATGATGGTACCGAATGATTCGGCGGTATTCCTGTGGAAGGCATTTGAGCAGCCGAGCACGATTGAAGATGTCGTACGAAAAGGCTTAGAGGAATACGATGTAACGGAAGAGGTCATTCGAAGGTCGACGGAGAAGTTTGTAGAAGAATCTTTGGAGTATAAAATCTTAGAGGAGGTTGATTAAGATGAAAAAGAGATGGGTAGAACCGAAAGTGCAAGTTGAGGAATTTATGCCAAATGAGTATGTTGCTGTTTGTTGGGGAGTAAAGTGTGATATTGACTGGGCAAATAAGCATGAAATTCTTTATGGCTTTTATGATAATGGTGTGTCTCATCAGTCTGATCATTGTGGAAATTCTTCTAATCAGGTAATTTACGATTATGAAGATGATGGTGTTGGAGATGCAATGGTAGAGACAGGTACAGATGGCTTAGGCACACTGGGATGTACAATATATACTGGTTATAATCAACATAATGGGAATTTTATAGGCCGTAGGTCTGTTTCCGACGTACGTATTGGAGAAACAATTTATTGGACAACTGTATCAGGTGATCGAACATGGCATCATAAAGGAACTGTATATGCTACAGCAGAGGGTCATCCAAACCGTTCCTAATACATAAAGTCTTCAAAGAGAGGCGTGAATTTCACGCCTCTTTTTTCAAATTAGTCAGGAATTATACAAAAGGAGATATAACTCCATGGAACATATTAAAATGAATCATTCAATGGAAAAGGCCATGCTTCAACATGCTTTTGCAGCACAGAGTCCTATCAATGGCACGCTCGAACTTCTCCCGCTCTGCAACATGAACTGCGACATGTGCTATATCCGGCTGGATCGGGCGCAGGTCAAAGCCGGAGGCGGACTCCATACAGCAGATGAGTGGATTTCTCTCGGACAGGAAATGGCAAAAGCAGGTGTGCTCTTTCTTCTGCTTACAGGAGGAGAACCGCTGCTTTTTCCGGATTTTCGAAAATTATATACAGAGCTGAAGAAGATGGGAATCATCCTGACCATTAATACGAATGGTACCTTATTGGACGAAGACTGGGCGGATTTTTTTGCAGCACATAAGCCCCGTCGGATCAATATTACCCTATATGGAGCCACGGATGATGCCTATGAGAAATTATGTCATTATCCCGGCGGTTTTTCCAAAACGATACAGGCGATCCGCCTTCTGCGTGAAAGAAATGTCGATGTCAAAATCAATGGCAGTGTTACAAAAGATAACCGGGATGATATGGAAGCGATTTATCAGATTGGCCGGGAACTGGATGTTCCGGTACATATGGATACCTATATGCTGCCGGGGATCCATGAACGAAACCTCCCTTTTAAACAGCAGGCAAGGCTGCTGCCGGAAGATGCGGCTGCGGCAGAAATCGCTATGCGGAAAGTGGAAATGGCACAGGAAGCTTTTTGGCAATATGCGCAGGAAATTTCTGTACAAACCGGACAGAAAGACGTTTATTATCCTGATCAGATTACCTGTCTGGCTGGAAACTGCTCATTTGCTATCAGCTGGCAGGGGCAAATGCGTCCTTGTGTTACCTTTGAAAAACCGGCAGTTTCGGTATTCGAGAGAGGATTTTCAGCTGCCTGGACAGAGATCTCTCAGACGGCAAAAACGCTTAAGATTTCGAAGACCTGTGTCAGATGTCCGCTGCGTCCGGCATGTAAGATCTGTGCAGCAAGTGCAAAGCTGGAAACCGGGAGCTGTGACGGCGTTCCGGAATATTTATGCAGATATACAAAAGAGCTGGTACGTCTTCTGAAAGAAGAATGGAAGCAGAAAAAGGAGGCTGACAGCAATGGATAAAGTATTTCAGATCGGAACGTTTTGTTTCCGGTTAACCTGTATACAGGAAATTCCGATTCCGGCCAATTTTCTGCTCTTTGAAGTCTCACAGGATGCGAAACCTGAGTTTACTTATCATCTGGACATCAAGGGTTATCTTCCATCACCGGAGGGGAGAATTCTTGCCAGAAGGCCGGATCTGACTGTATTTGAAACAGCAGACGGGGAAGCACGTCTGATCGGAAGCCTGGGCGGAACGGCTTATTACGCTTCTTATCAAGAACTGTCAGAGCAGCGTGCAGAGATTACGTTGTCGGTTCATGAGATCGGTGATCTGCTGTTTGATACCGTATTTACCTCTCTGTTTGCCTTAGAGCGTCAGATGATCCGGCGAAACAGTCTGATTCTGCACTGCGCTTATGTGAAGTATCAGGGAGAAGCCATTCTGTTTTCTGCACCTTCAGAGACGGGAAAGTCTACACAGGCAGACCTGTGGAAGCGGTATAGGGGGAGTAATACGATAAATGGAGACCGGGCGCTGCTCAGAAAGACAGAGAACAGATGGACGGCCTGCGGATGGCCGGTCTGTGGATCCTCAGAAATATGTAATCTTGGGGATACGCCGATCCGTGCCATCGTAATGTTGAGACAGGGAAAAGAAAATCATGTAGAACGTCTGTCTCCTTTTCAGGCATTTACACTGCTTTATGCACAAATAACAATTAATCAATGGAACCGGGATTTTGTAGAAAAGGCCATGAGTGAAATCGAGGATCTGATCAGTCAGATTCCGGTCTGGCAGCTGACCTGCGATATCTCGGAAGATGCCGTAAAGTGTCTGGAAACAGTGCTTTTTCCTGTCACAGATTCTAAGGCAGGTGATGCAATTCATGAAACGTAGAGAACTGGCTGGCCAGCGTTTTGGCAAACTGCTTGTGATCGAACCAACGCAACAGCGTGTAAGAAATGCCGTAGTCTGGCGCTGCCGGTGTGACTGCGGCAATGAAATTTTTGTAGAAAGCCGGCGGTTAAAGCCGGGGGCGATCAGCAGCTGCGGATGCGAAAAGACGCCATATGAAGAAAGCAAAGATTTAACAGGTCTACAGTTTGGAAAACTGACTGTCCTAAAAAAATCCGGAAAGAAAGCAAAGGACGGAAATCCTTTATGGCTTTGCCAGTGTGACTGCGTCAACAAAATAGAAGTAACCAAAAGACGACTGATCACCGGAAATACCAGAAGCTGCGGATGTGCGAAAATATCGCAGATGAATGATCTGACAGGTAAACGGTTTGGCAAACTGATGGCTTTATCCTATGCTGGGAAAGAAAATGGATTTCACATCTGGCATTGTCAATGTGATTGTGGGAAGATCACAGATGTCCGCCAGTCCAATCTGCAGAGTGGGCGGACGAAAAGTTGCGGGTGTGATCGAAATCCACAGAAAAATATGCATTATACGGAGGGAACATGTCTGGAAATGCTCCGTCCGGAACTTATGTATAAGACAAATACCAGCGGGGTGAGGGGAGTTTATTATAATAAAAAAAGGAACAAATGGATTGCTCAGATCATGTTTAAGCAAAAATGCTATTATTTGGGTGGATATGACAAGATCGAGGATGCTGCAGAAGTTCGTGCAGCCGCTGAAGAGAAAATATTTGGTGATTTTCTAAAATGGTATCATGAAACAAAGGCAAAAGAATCTTAATAAAATTGCTTGACCGATAGTAACCATCGGTTGTTATCATCGATTATAGATATCAATGATGATTTTAATATTGCAAAAAATGAAGGGAGAAGTATTATGGTATTTTATTTTACTGGTACAGGAAACAGCCTCTATATTGCAAAACAACTGGATGATGAACCGATCAGCATTCCACAGGTGATACACCAGAAGGATCTGGAGTTTACATCGGATAAGATTGGCATTGTTGCGCCGATATACGGCCATGAAGTTCCGGAGATGGTAAAGGACTTTTTAAACAAGGCCTGCTTTCATACAGAATATTTTTATATGATCTTAACCTATGGAAACCGACATGGAGGAGCGGCAGAACTGGCAAAACAATTATGTGACAGTTGTGGGATTGCCGTTCAGTATATCAATGTAATTCGAATGGTAGATAATTGGCTGCCTGGATTTGATATGGAGAAACAACGCCGGCTTGATAAAAATGTAGATGGACAATTGACTGTTATTTTGCGTGATATAAAGGAAGAGAAGTGCATGATCTCAGAAGTTACCGAGGAGGACCGAGAGGCGCACAGACAATTTCTCAGTTTTGCCAGCCAAGGTCCGGCGGATTTATGGCAGCACTTGATACAGATTCATGATAATTGCATCGGATGCGGTATTTGTGAGAAAGTATGTCCAACCGCATCGATTCATGTAACGGACAGAAAAGCGGAATATGTCCCGGGAAAATGTCAGACTTGTCTTGCATGTGTGCATGCGTGTCCGCAGAAAGCGATAGGTTTGACAATACCGGAGAAAAATTCCCAGGCACGGTATCGCAACGAGCATATTTCTTTGCAGGAAATTATAAAAGCAAACGCTGTTAACGAATTTAACTAAATTAACAGCGAAGGAAAGAAGATTGTTTATAAGTATAAATTCAACCGTAGATAGACTCCCATATTTACGGTGGAAAAAGTCAAAAGTATAAATTCCACCGTAGATGGACTCCCATATTTACGGTTGAAAAAGCCAAAAGTATAATTTCAACCGTAGATGGACTCCCATATTTACGGTGGAAAAGCAGAAAGTATAAGTTCAACCGTAGATGAACTGCCATATTTACGGTGGAAAAAGCAGAAAGTATAAGTTCAACCGTAGATGAATGCTCATATTTACGGTTGAAAAAGCAAAAAGTATAAGTTCAACCGTAGATGAACTCCCATATTTACGGTTGAAAAAGCAGAAAGTATAAGTTCAACCGTAGATGGACGCTCATATTTACGGTTGAAAAAGCCAAAAGTATAAGTTCAACCGTAGATGAATGCTCATATCTACGGTAGAAAAGCCCAAAATAGACAGTCCTAAACAGGGGAAGGCGTGACTCATGTGAGTCACGCCTTCCCCTGAAATTTATCCCCTAAAAAGATGGCTAACGACAATCCTATAATGGATGTATTTACAAATGGATTCTTGTACCGGTGTTACCGAGAATACCGTCTTTTGCTTTTTCAAGCAGTGTGATCAGCGCCTGTCTTCCCGGTTTAGAGCTTGCAAAATCAACTGCAGCTTGAATTTTTGGAAGCATGGAACCTGGTGCAAAATGGCCTTCTTTGATGTATTGATTTGCCTGTTCAACCGAGATATCATCGAGCCATTGTTCATTTGGTTTGCCAAAGTTGATGGCTGCTTTTTCGACAGCAGTAAGGATGATCAGGAAATCAGCATCCAGTTCTTTTGCCATTAAAGCACTGGCGAAATCTTTATCGATGACGGCGCTGGCTCCTTTTAAGTGGTTGCCCTGACGGGTCACCGGAATTCCGCCGCCACCGCATGCGATAACAAGATCACCGGATTTCACCATGGTACGGATTGTTCCGATTTCTACGATCTCCTGAGGCTTTGGAGAAGCTACAACACGGCGGTAACCGCGGCCGGCATCTTCTTTCATTATATAATCATATTTTTCAGTCATCAGATCGGCCTGTTCCTTTGTCATAAATCGGCCGATTGGTTTGGAAGGATGATCAAATGCCGGATCATCAGCATCAACGCGAACCTGTGTGATCATTGTAGCAACAGGGATATCGGTGATTCCTCTATTTAAAAGTTCTTCGCGTAATGCATTCTGCAGATCATATCCGATATATGCCTGGCTCATGGCAACGCAGACAGACAGAGGGGTGTTTGGCTGCTGAGGGTCTTCACGCGTCAAAGCAAGCATGGCATTGTTTACCATGCCGACCTGAGGTCCGTTGCCGTGTGCGACAATGACTTCACAGCCTTCTTGGATCAGATCGACGATAGCACGGGATGTGATCTTAACGGCTTTCATCTGCTCAGGCAGGGTGTTGCCAAGGGCGTTTCCGCCCAAAGCAATAACGATGCGTTTTTTCTTTTCCATAGCAAGCCTCCTGCGTTAATCTTCTTTAACAGCAGCAATGACCTCTACTTCACAGAGAACTCCTTTTGGAAGTGCTTTTACAGCAACGCAGGAGCGTGCAGGTTTTCCTGTGAAATATTTTGCATATACTTCATTAAACGTTGCAAAATCAGACATATCTGCAAGGAAGCAGGTTGTTTTTACAACATCGGTAAAGGAAGCTCCCTGGCTTTCTAAAAGAGCGCTGATATTTTTCATAACCTGTTCTGTCTGTTCTGTGATATCTGTGCCGACAACTTCGCCTGTTTCAGGGGAAAGAGGAATCTGTCCGGAGAAAAATGCAATTCCGTTCAGAACAATTCCCTGAGAATAAGGACCAATTGCAGCAGGAGCGTTTTTTGTTTCAACATATTTTAACATAGTCATGTACCTCCTCATTATTCAAATACTCTTGGAGTGCCTTTTTCTTCCAGTTTCTTCAGGATATCAGCAGGATCTGCGAATTTTGCCAGGAAGATCATAGCAGCGATGATGTATGGTTTGTAGCTTGCTTCTTTGTAAAGAGGATCTCTGTAGCGGTCAAATACACTTGCGTCCACTTCACCTTCTTCACAGCTGACGCCGGTAATATCTGCCGGCAGACAGTGCATATAAAGAGCTTTTCCGTCTTTTGTTGTTTTCATCAGTTCTTCTGTACATGCCCAATCTTTATGCTGTGCATTTTGTGCCAGAAGTTCTTTTTCCAGTTCGTTGATTCCTTCAAAATCACCGTTTCCGTAAAGCTCGGTTCTCTTTTCCATTGCTGCGAATGGAGCCCAGCTCTTCGGATATACGATATCGGCATCTTTAAATGCTTCTTCCATGCTGTTTGTCTTAGTGAATGTACCACCTGATTTTTTGGCATTTTCTCTTGCAACTTCTTCAACTTCCGGGAATACTTCATATCCTTCCGGATGAGCAAGTACAACATCCATACCGAAACGTGTCATCAGACCGATGATTCCCTGTGGAACAGAAAGCGGTTTTCCATAAGAAGGAGAGTAGGCCCAGGACATAGCGATTTTTTTGCCTTTTAAGTTTTCTACTCCTCCGAATTCGTGGATGATGTGAAGCATATCTGCCATTGCCTGTGTCGGATGATCGATATCGCACTGTAAGTTAACAAGGGTCGGTTTCTGTTCCAGGATACCGTCTTTGTTGCCTTGTGTTACAGCATCAACAACTTCATGCATGTAGGCATTTCCTTTTCCGATATACATATCATCACGGATACCGATCACATCGGCCATGAAAGAAATCATATTTGCTGTTTCACGAACGGTTTCGCCGTGAGCAACCTGGGATTTGCCTTCGTCAAGATCCTGAACTTCCAGTCCCAATAAGTTACATGCGGATGCGAAAGAAAAACGGGTACGTGTGGAATTGTCACGGAACAGGGAAATTCCGAGTCCGCTTTCAAATACTTTTGTGGAAATATTGTTTTCACGCATATAACGTAATGCATCAGCGAGTGTGAAAACAGCTTCCAGTTCATCATCTGTCTTTTCCCATGTCAGGAAGAAGTCACCGTTGTACATATCTTTAAAGTTTAATTTGTTTAATTTATCGATATAATATTGTAAATCTTTCATGATAGTTCTCCTTCATTAAAATAATATCTGATCAATGATTATTCGCAGTAGCAGTTTGGCAGTGCTGCGTAAACAGCTGCGCAAGTAACAAGATCCTGTTTCCATGTTTTTTCATTAGGTGCATGTGCCTGTGCTTCCGCTCCCGGACCAAATCCGATACAAGGAATGCCGTTTCTTCCCATGATGGATACGCCGTTTGTAGAGAATGTCCATTTATCAGTAAGCGGACGAGCCTGGCGCATTTCCAGAGTTTCGTCTGCACCGATCCGTTTGTCTCCGTAAAGAGAAGTATAGGCTTTTTCCAGAGATTTTGTGACTTTATGGTCTTTTGGAATTGCCCATGTCGGGAAGTAACATTCGATTTCATATACACATCCTGTGTAAGATGGACGGTCGTAGTTATACATGGATACGACAACGTCATCGCCGTATTTTTGTACGCTAGGAAGTGCGCGGATCTCATCCAGACAGCTTTCCCATGTTTCTCCGAATGTCATGCGCCGGTCAAGTGAAACCGCACAGGAATCAGCAACCGCGCAACGGCTTGGAGATGTATAGAAGATCTGTGAAACGGTTACCGTACCGCGTCCGAGGAAACGTGCTTCTTCCCAGTCAGGATTGTATTTTGGATTCAGCATTTTAACAAGGCCTTTGATTTCTGTTTCGTCAGCATCGTCATTTTCATTCAGCGCGCGAACATCCTGGAGGATATCAGCCATCTTGTAAATAGCGTTGTCACCGCGTTCCGGTGCAGAACCATGGCAGGAAACGCCTTTTACATCGATACGGATTTCCATACGTCCGCGCTGTCCACGGTAAATGCCGCCGTCTGTTGGTTCTGTCGATACAACAAATTCCGGACGGATCTTATCTTCATTAATAATGTACTGCCAGCAAAGACCGTCACAATCTTCTTCCTGAACGGTTCCGACTACCATGATCTTATAACCTTCCGGAATCAGATCAAGTTCCTTCATGATCTTTGCGCCGTATACAGCAGATACGAGACCGCCGCACTGGTCGGATACGCCGCGTCCGCCGATTTCAGTATCATTTTCATATCCTTCGTATGGATCAAATGTCCAGTTTTCAATGTTACCGATACCAACGGTATCAATATGTGCATCATATGCGATGATCTTGTCGCCGGTTCCCATATAGCCGATGACATTTCCCTGAGGGTCGATCACAACTTCGTCGAAATCCAGTTTTTTCATTTCGGCAGCGATCGTATCAACGTGTGCTTTTTCATCACAGCTTTCTCCAGGATTTCTTACGATCGCACGGAGGAATGCAGTCATGTCTTTCTCATAATTTTGTGCAGCTTCTTTGATTGTATTGTAGTCCATAATTCATCCTTCTTTCTTGATTGAAATCGTGTGTTTATTTGTCATTTCCGCCCCATACGATAGATTCGTATCTTTCCGGATCGGTATCTCCTTCGGTAGAGAAGAGAAGTATTTTAGAGTTCTCATCCAGTCCGAGATGTTCTCTTAACGGCTGATATTCGTCCATTGTCATGATAGCAGCGAGTGTTCCGAAACCTGCTGCACCGGATTCACCGGAAGTTACCGGCTGATCGCCTTTGATCGGAGCAGCCAGCATACGCATTCCTTTTGCGGCAGCCCAGTCTGTTGTAGCAATAAATGTGTCTACGTGGTTTTTCAGGATATCCCATGAGATTGTATTTGGTTCGCCGCAGGCAAGTCCTGCCATGATCGTTACCATATCGCCGTCCACAATGCGGATATTTCCGTCTCCTGCACAGGCTCCTTTATACAGGCAGGCAGCGGCATCCGCTTCTACTACGACAACTTTTGGAGGATTTTGCGGATAGCGGTTTGCAAAGTATCCCTGAACGGCTCCGGCAACAGAACCGACACCTGCCTGAATGAAGATATGTGTCGGACAGCCGCATCCGTAATCATGAAGCTGTTCATCCGCTTCCATTGCCATTGTTCCGTAACCCTGCATGATCCAGGAAGGAATTTCTTCATAGCCGTCCCATGCAGTGTCCTGAACCATAACACCGTGTTCCGTTTTTTCTGCCATAGCGTTTGCCATGCGGACGCATTCGTCGTAGTTATATTCTTCGATCGTTGCCTGAGCGCCTTCTGCAAGGATGTTGTTCAGCCGAGTCTGTGTACTTCCTTTTGGCATAAGGATCACTGCTTTCTGACCGAGTCTGTTTGCAGCCCATGCAACTCCGCGGCCATGGTTTCCGTCGGTAGCAGTAAAGAAGGTCGCCTGACCGAATTCATTTCTCAGTTCTTCTGAAGTAAGTACTTCATAAGGAAGTTCAGAAACATCTTTACCGATCTGTTTTGCTATGTAACGTGCCATGGCAAAAGATCCGCCAAGCACTTTAAAAGCGTTCAGTCCGAACCGGTAGGATTCATCCTTGATGTAAACTTCTCCGAGGCCGAGATATTCGGCCATGCGGTCGAGCTTTGTCAGCGGAGTTACACTATATTGAGGAAAGCTTTCGTGAAAGTCACGGGCTTTTCTTACTTCGCTCAGTTCCATTAATTTCAGATTGGAATCTTCTGTTTTTGGCATGTTATTTACTGCCCATTTGATTTGATCCATGATAAAAACCTCCTGTTTGTGTTGTATATATATTTATGAAATATTTTTTGTTTGTCCTTTGTCCATATAACTGTAAAGCGTAAACTTCGATATGCCGAGAAGAGATGCAACCTTGTCGCCTGATTTTGTGATCAGAAATGCGCCGGCATCATTTAAATACTGTACGACGGCAATTTTATCGTTTTTATTCATCATGGCAACTGGTTTTCCAACGGAGGTAACTGCCTGGTCGATCAGAAGATCGAGAAGTTCATTTACGCTGTGCGTGATCTTTGGCGGATTTGAGGCACGCTTCGGTTTCGGATTGTCTTCTGTTTCCGTTTGAACCAGATCATGGATAAAACTCTCTGCAGCCAGCAGAGTCGTAATATCATAATTGATACAAAAAATGTAGACAATTTCTCCTTTGTCATTACGAATATACAAAGAACTCGATTTTAAAATTCGGCCATCCGATGTACGTGTCAGGTAAGCGAGCTTATCTTTGATTTTTTTCGGATCTGCTTTTAATGTTTCCAGGACGATGCCGGAAGGACCGTCATTGGTATGTCGGTCAGTAACATGACCGTTTTCGATATAGACGATTGATTTGTCCAGATTCTTTTTTGTCAGATCGTGAATGACAATTTCGCAGGAATTACCAAATTGGACGGCCAGCCCGTGGGCAAGTTGCTTCAGAAAGTCAAGTTGTTGCACGATTTTGTCACCTTCCTTTTTGCTTTTCTGTCAAAGAGTATCATTCGTTTGTTTACAAGTTCATCATAGCATAAATTATGACATAGTCAATAGAAAATCTAAAAAAAATTTAGGTTATCTAAATTTTTTTTTGGATCCGGATGAAAAAGCAGTTTCCGTAACTTTCCATACGAAATAAACTTGACGAAAAAATTGAAATCATATACACTACTAAAATAGCAAAGGCGCTTGATTTTTGGATCAGGCGCTTTTTTCTGTTCTTCTTCGGTTCAAAAAAATCCAAAAGGATCAAAATTCTAAAAATTTTTTAGGTTTTCAAACTTTTTTTTAGGATCATTGTTGCAATTATGCAATATAAATGATATCTTATAAGAAATGGTAGAACTCAATGTGCGATTTGCACAGTTTGAGGCAGGAACATATTGAAGGAACAGAAAAAAATAAATAAAAAAGGAGGAAAATGATATGCTGATTTTAGGTAATGGAAAAGTATTTACGAGAGACGCTGCTTGTCCGATTATCGAAAATGGAGCAGTGGTGATCGATGGAACGACCATCTGTCAGCTGGGAAACACCGGGGAAATGAAAAAGAAATACCCGGAAGCAGAGTTTATTGATGCAAAAGGCGGTTTGATCATGCCGGGATTTATCAATGCACATGAACATATTTACAGTTCTTTTGCCAGAGGCTTGTCGATCAAGGGTTATGATCCAAAAGGATTTTTAGATATCCTGGATGGACAATGGTGGACGATTGACAGAAACCTCACGCTTCAGGATACCTATCTGAGTGCTATGGCAACTTATATTGAATGTATCCGCTGTGGTGTGACGACTATTTTTGACCACCATGCAAGTTTTGGTTCGATCCGAGGCTCGCTGTTTGAAATTGAAAAAGCAGCAAAAGAAGCAGGAGTAAGATCCTGTCTCTGCTATGAGATCTCGGACAGAGATGGAGAGGAAAAAGCAAAAGAGTCCGTTATGGAGAATGCAGAATTTATCCGTCATGCATTGAAAGATGATTCCGATATGATTGCAGGTATGATGGGAATGCACGCTCAGTTTACGATCTCCGATGCGACGATGGAACTTGCAGCGGCGAATAAACCGGATGAAGTTGGATATCACATTCATGTAGCAGAGGGCATTGAAGATCTTCATCATTGTCTGAAGCATTATGGAAAACGGATCGTTGACCGTCTTATGGATCACGGCATTCTTGGAGAGAAAACGCTTCTTGGCCATTGCATTTATATTAATTCTCATGAGATGGATCTGATCAAGGAAACCGGTACAATGGTAGTTCATAATCCGGAATCCAATATGGGAAATGCCTGTGGATGTCCACCGACGATGGAACTGGTTCACAGAGGAATTCTGACCGGACTGGGAACAGACGGATATACTCATGATATGCTGGAATCCTGGAAAGTAGCGAATATCCTGCATAAACATCATCTGTGTGATCCGAATGCCGCATGGGGCGAAGTCCCTCAGATGCTGTTTGAGAACAATGCGAAAATCGCGGGCAGATATTTTAAAAATGAACTGGGAGTTCTGAAAGAAGGAGCGGCTGCAGATGTTATTATCGTAGATTATGATCCGCTTACACCGCTGAATGAAAATAATATCAATGGACATCTGTTATTCGGAGTGACCGGACACGACGTGGTAACGACCGTTGCGAATGGGGAAGTTCTGATGAAAGACAGAAGATTAACAAAGATTGATGTGGAAAAAGTAATGGCGGACTGCCGTCAGGCAGCAAAAGGTCTGGCAGACCGAATTAATGGTTAACATTATTTAAGAAAACTCCGGTATGATCTTAACCGGAGGATTATCGAGGTGAAAAAAATGAGTAATGGAAAACGGAAAACAGATAATTCAGAATTATTTAAATGGGATGGCAATCCGTCCATAGGACAGCTCCTTCCGCTTGCAGCACAGCACGTATTGGCGGCTGTTGTCGGATGCGTAACGCCGGCGATTCTGGTAGCAAATGCGGCAAACAATGCCGGAGGAAATGTAAATATGGGGCTTCTGATCCAGGTATCTCTTGTCTTTGCGGCGTTATCTACATTATTACAGCTGTATGGACAGAAAATCCGGCTTGGAAGCGGGCTTCCGGTTATTATCGGCGTCAGCTTTGCATATGTTCCGACGATGACGGCGATCGCCGCACAGGCAAAGGATGTTAATACGATCTTCGGCGCCATGATCATTGGAGGCATCATAGCGATCCTGGTAGGTCTGTTTATTCGTCAGATCCGACGAGTATTCCCGCCGCTGGTTATTGGAACGGTTATTCTTGCGATCGGTTTATCTCTTTATAGTACAGCAGTGAATTATATGGCAGGTAATTCGGCCAATACATATGAAGTAGTCGTAGAACAGCAGGGAAAAACAGAAGCACTTGTATTTGGTTCCTGGCAGAACTGGCTGGTAGCTTTTATTACATTGGCCATCGTTGTACTTCTGAATCATTATGGAAAAGGACTTTTAAAGCTGGCGTCCATTTTGGTCGGTCTTCTCTGTGGTTATGCAGTAGCGCTTTTGTTTGGAATGGTTGATTTCTCGGCGCTTTCATCCGCAGGTTGGTTTCAGATCCCGATGCCATTGGAATTCGGTATCAAGTTTGATATTTCAGCGATTTTACCGCTCGGTATTCTGTTCCTTGTAAATTCCATTCAGGCAATGGGAGATTTTTCCGCAACGACGACAGGCGGTATGGACAGACTTCCAACGGATGATGAGTTGAACGGCGGTATTATCGGCTATGGGGCAAGTAACATAGTTGGTGCATTATTCGGCTGTCCTCCAACTGCAACCTATAGCCAGAATGTTGGTATTGTTGGTTCTACCAGAGTTATTTCGAGAAAAGTCTTTACCGCAGCAGCAGTTATTCTGTTGATCGCGGGACTGATCCCGAAATTCTCCGCACTGCTTCGAACCATTCCGCAGTGTGTACTCGGTGGCGCAGTTGCTTCTGTGTTTGCATCGATCGCGATGACAGGAATCAAATTGCTTGCAACAGAGAAACTGACTTATCGAAATACGACAGTCGCAGGACTCGCAATTGCGATCGGTATGGGTGTTTCGTTAAGTGACGGATGTTTAAATCAGATGACAGCAAGCATCCACAGTGCATTAAATATGAGTATGAGTCTGGAAAGTTTCCAGTCGATCATTAATAATACCTTTGCATCTTCACCGGTTGTATTGGCAACAATTTTTGCAGTAATCCTGAACTTGATCTTGCCAAAGGACGATCCGGATGCGCAATAACAAGATGCATATCAAATGGTAAACCCGATGCCGGAATCCATTTTCCGGTATCGGCCGGATAAATGGAACAGGAGGAAGTGACAATGAGTGATATTATGAGACCGATGTCCTTTGAACAGCTTTTAAATTGGACATTAACAGAATATAAAAAGAATAAAACCGTATTTGGAGAACATCATCCTTATTATGCCGATGAAAAATATAACCGAACGATTTTCGGACGTTCTCTGGAAACACCTGTCGGTCCTGCAGCAGGACCGCATACACAGCTTGCCCAAAATATTGTGGCAGCTTATTATACGGGCAGTCGTTTCTTTGAATTAAAGACTGTACAGATCATGGACGGAGCGGAATTATCTGCCTGCGTAAACAAACCATGTATTAAAGCAGATGATGAATGTTATAACTGCGAGTGGTCTACAGAGCTTTATGTATCGGAGGCGATGGAAGAATATATCAAAGCGTGGTTTCTCTGCAAGGTGATCGCGAAGGAATTCGGACTTGGAAGCATGGACGGCTTTCAGTTTAACATCAGCGTCGGATATGATTTGGCAGGAATCCAATCCGAAAAGATCGATCGGTTCTTAAATACAATGAAACAGGCACAGGATTCAGAAATCTTTCGGTCCTGCAAAGCATACCTGCTGGAACATGCAGATCTGTTCTCGAAAGTAACAAAAGAAGATATTGAAAGTATTTCCGGTGATATTTGTAACTCCGTTACGATTTCTACTCTGCATGGATGTCCTCCGCAGGAAATCGAGCGGATCGCGATGTATTTAATCACGGAAAAAGGCTTCCACACCTTTATTAAATGTAATCCGACGCTTCTCGGATACGAATTTGCAAGAAAGACAATGGATGAAATGGGATATGACTATGTTGCATTCGGTGATTTCCATTTCAAAGATGATCTGCAGTATGAAGATGCGGTGCCAATGTTAACGAGACTGATGAAAGTTTGTGAAGAACGTAATCTGGAATTTGGTGTGAAGATCACGAATACCTTCCCGGTAGATGTAAAACAGAATGAACTTCCAAGTGAAGAAATGTATATGTCCGGAAAATCGTTGTATCCGTTATCGATTTCATTAGCAGCGAAACTGGCAAAAGAATTTGACGGAAAACTCCGTATTTCTTATTCCGGCGGTGCGGACTACCACAATATCAGAGGCATTGTAGAAGCGGGAATCTGGCCGGTGACAGTTGCAACAACCCTTTTAAAGCCGGGCGGATATGACAGAATGGCTCAGCTCGCTTCTGTAGTAGAAATGGAAAATGCCGTATTTTGCGGTGTAGATCCTGAGGCAGCACAGAATCTGGCAGATGATGCGAAGACGAGTCCGTATCATGTAAAAGCGGTAAAACCGCTTCCATCCAGAAAGATGAAGAGCCAGGTGCCGCTTTTGGATTGCTTTACAGCGCCATGCAAAGAAGGATGTCCGATCCATCAGGACATTCCGGCATATTTGCAGCTTGTAAAAGAAGGAAACTATGAGAAAGCAATGCAGGTGATTACAGAAAAGAATCCTCTTCCGTTTATTACAGGAACGATCTGTGCGCATCCTTGCATGAACAAATGTACCCGAAATTTTTATGAAGAATCTGTTTATATCAGGGGCATGAAGCTTGTAGCTGCAGAAAATGGTTATCAGACATGGATGGATCAGATGACAGCTCCTGAGATATCAAAAACAGGACGGGCAGCCGTAATCGGCGGCGGTCCTGCCGGAATGGCAGCAGCTTATTTCTTACGCAGAGCCGGAATGGATACAACATTATTTGAAAAAACAGATGCATTGGGCGGGGTTGTCCGTCATGTAATTCCGGAATTCCGTATCCCGGGAAGTTCGATTGATAAAGACGCCGCAATTCTGGAAAAGATGGGCGTAAATATTGTTTATAATACGGAGATCAAAGATATAGAAATGCTGAAAAATGCAGGATATACAGCTGTGATCCTGGCTGTAGGCGCATCTGATCCCGGTGTATTGCGACTGGAAAAAGGCGATTCGGTCAATGCGCTTGACTTCCTGGCTGATTTTAAAGCAGACGACGGAAATCTGGATATCGGAAAAAATGTTGTAGTCATTGGTGGCGGTAATACGGCGATGGATACGGCAAGAGCCGTAAAACGGACAAAAGGAGTGGAACATTCCTACCTTGTATATAGAAGAACAAAGAGATACATGCCGGCAGATGAAGAGGAACTCGTAATGGCAGTGGATGACGGTGTGGAATTTATGGAATTGCTTGCACCAGTGAAACTAGAAGATGGAAAACTTCTCTGCAAAGTGATGAAACTTGGCGATTACGATGCTTCCGGAAGAAGAGGCGTTGTAGAAACCGGAGAAGAAAAAGAAATACCGGCGGATACGGTGATCGCTGCAGTTGGAGAACGAGTACCGACTGCTTTCTATACATCTTGTGGAATCCATGTAAATGAACGTGGAAAAGCCCTGGTAAATGACGAAACTTGTGAAACAAGCAAACCGGGCGTTTACTTGATCGGAGATGGACTTGGTGGACCGGCAACCGTCGTAGAGGGTATTCGGGACGCATTAAAAGCAGCACAGGCAGTGATCGGTTCCAAACTTGTCAAAGATTATGAACCGGAGACAGAGGAAGCGGTTCTTTATGAAAGAAAAGGCGTTCTTTCCGATCGGACAGATGGAAAAGACGAAGGAGGAAGATGTCTGGGATGTTCCGGTATCTGTGAAAACTGCGTGGAAGTATGTCCAAACCGTGCCAATATCTCTATCCGGGTACCTGGCATGGCAAAACATCAGATCATCCATGTAGATTATATGTGTAATGAATGTGGAAACTGTAAGAGCTTCTGTCCATACGACAGCGCCCCTTATCTGGATAAATTCACATTATTTGCAGATGAACATGATATGGAAGACAGCAAAAATCAGGGATTTACCGTGCTCGACAGAGAAAAAGTCAGCTGTAAAGTACGTTTTCTCGGAGAAATTTCTGTATGGACAAAAGGAGAAGAGACGAATATTCCGGAAGGTCTGCAGAGATTGATGGAAGCTGTCTGCACAGATTATGAATATTTGTTGAGATAGTTTTAATGATAGAAATAGAAAGCAGGAGTCAGTATGAAGTATTTGTTGAAAGGCGGCACCGTTGTAAGCGGTGCCGGAGTGGAAAAGATGGATATTCTTATCGAGGGAGAGAAGATCGCTGCCATGGGCAGGTTTGAAGATGCGGCAGATGCGGCTGTCGTTGACGTCCGTGGAAAATATCTCTTCCCGGGATTTATCGATGCTCACACTCATATGGCTCTGGAAGTGAGCGGTACGATCACTGCGGATAAATTTGATACTGGTACGAAAGCAGAACTCGCAGGAGGAACGACCTGTATTGTGGACTATGCGACTCAATATCCCGGAGAAAGTCTGAAAGAGGCTCTTCGTAACTGGCATAAAAAGGCAGACGGACAGTCCTCTTGTGATTACGCGTTTCATCTGGCTCTCACGGACTGGGGGGAATCTGTCAGCCGGGAGGTGGAAGAAGTTGTTCGTCATGAAACGTGTTCATTTAAATTATATATGACGTATGACACGATGGTAGATGATGAGACGATATATGGAATCCTTTCCCGATTAAAGGAACTGGGAGGGATCGCGGGCGTGCATTGTGAAAACGACGGGATCATAAAAGCCAGACTAAAAGAAGTCGACAAAATACGAGGCTCAAGAGCAAATGTGGCAGATTATCCGTGGACACGTCCGGAAGAAGCGGAAGCAGAAGCCATTTCTCGTCTGTTAAAAATCGCCAGATGTGTAGATACTCCGGTTATTGTCGTTCATTTGAGTACGGCAGCAGGCTATCGAGAGATCCAGAAGGCACGGGAAGAGGGTCAGACGGTTTATGTAGAAACTTGTCCGCAGTATCTTGTAATGGATGACAGCAAGTATATGCTGCCATCAGAGCAGGCGAGGTATTATATGATCGCTCCACCGCTTCGGAAAATAAGAGATCAGGAAGTTCTTTGGCAGGCGTTGAAAGAAGGCGGACTGCAGACGATCGCAACGGATCATTGCAGTTTTACGAAAGATCAAAAACAGGCCGGAGAACAGGACTTTTCGAAAACACCTTGTGGTATGCCGGGAGCAGAAACACGTCCGGCATTGATCTGGCAGAAAGGTGTGCAAAAAAACCGGATTACAATGGAACAGATGTGTCAATATTTGTCCGAGAATCCGGCGAAATTATATAGGTTATATCCGCAGAAAGGAGTACTTGCTCCCGGAAGTGATGCGGACATTGTGGTGTGGAATCCGGAGACGGAGTGGGTTATGACTGCGAAAGACCAGCAGTCTGCCTGTGATTATTGTCCGACAGAAGGAATGAAGATCAAAGGGCGGGCGGAACAGGTGTATTTACGAGGGAAGCTTGCAGCTGAGAATGGAAAAATTTTGGAAGAAAATTCCGGTATCTATATTCGCCACGGTGTGAAATAAGAAGATCCGATTTAGAAGATGAGTCGGAAGGAGATGAGAAAAATGGCACAGAGACGGAGAAAAAAGGTGGCAATTGTCCAGTGTCAGGCGGATAATTGCTGGAAAAAATCCGAAGCAAGGATAGAGATGCAGGTGTGTAAATGGGGATGTACGGGCTGCGAAAGCTGTGTGCAGGCGTGTCGGCTGAACGCGGTCAGGATCAATGCCCGGGGAACCGCAGAGGTAATCCCGGAAAAATGCGTAGGCTGCGGGCTTTGCGCAAAAGCCTGTCCGCAGAGACTGATCAGAGTTGTAAATGTAGAATATAATATTTATTCGGCATGCGTAAATGAAGATCCGGGAGCACAGACAAGAAAACTTTGTGATCACGGATGTATTGCCTGCAAGATCTGCGTCAAAAACTGTCCGATGGGTGCGATCGATATGGTAAACAATCACGCAGTGATTGATGAAGAAAAATGCATTGCATGCGGCATGTGTGCAGTAAAATGTCCGCGTGGTGTCATTTTGGACAATAACGGTATTTTTACAGTGCGGAAAGAGCAGGTGGTGGGATGAAAGAATATTATACATTTATCGTAAATGGAATAGAAAGAACGACCGATCAGGATAAACCCCTGCTTCGTTATCTGAGAGATGACCTCCATCTTCATTCAGTCAAAGACGGCTGTAGTGAAGGCGCCTGTGGCACCTGCACCATTATTGTCGATGGAAAGGCGGTAAAATCCTGTGTTTTAACAACGAAAAGAGCGGCAGGCAGACAGATTATTACCACAGAAGGCTTGAGTGAAGAAGAAAAAGAAGCATTTGTCTATGCATTTGGTTCGAAGGGTTCGGTACAGTGCGGATTTTGTATTCCGGGAATGGTAATGGCCGGAAAGGCGCTGATCGATCAGGTTCCGGATCCGACGGAAGAGGAAATCAAGATTGCGCTCAAAGGAAATGTTTGCCGCTGTACGGGATATAAGAAGATTATTGAGGGTATCCAGCTTGCTGCTGCGATTTTACGCGGAGATATAAAGATTAAAGAAGAGTTAGAAAAGGGAGACGATTATGGCGTCGGAAAACAGGCATTTCGTCTGGATGTAAGAGAAAAAGTACTCGGATATGGTGAATACCCGGATGATGTAGAAATGGAAGATATGGTGTATGCTTCTGCGGTTCGTTCTAAGTATCCGCGGGCACGTATTCTTGATATACACACGGAAAAAGCAATGGCTCTGCCCGGAGTACTGGATATTCTGACCGCAGATGATGTTCCGAATAATAAAGTCGGACATCTGCAGCAGGACTGGGATGTCATGATCGCGAAAGGAAGCATTACAAGATGTGTCGGA
This sequence comes from Candidatus Fimousia stercorigallinarum, assembly GCA_018715775.1. Classification (GTDB taxonomy): domain Bacteria; phylum Bacillota; class Clostridia; order Lachnospirales; family Lachnospiraceae; genus Fimousia; species Fimousia stercorigallinarum. Next base: position 23,731 of record DVKZ01000061.1, read on the forward strand.
GATGCGATCTGCCTTGTCATTGCAGAGACGAGGGAGATTCTGGAAAAAGCAAAAAAACTGGTGAAAATCGATTATGAAGTGTTAAAGCCGGTTACGACGATCAAAGAGGCGATGGCGGAAGATGCACCAAAGGTTCATTCGAATGGGAATCTGTGTCAGAGACGCCATGTAACAAGAGGTGATGCAAAAAAAGCACTGGAAAATTCTAAATATGTCGTTACGCAGTCCTATCGGACGCCGTTTACGGAACATGCTTTTTTGGAACCGGAATGCGCAGTCGCATATCCGTATAAGGATGGCGTAAAAGTTCTTTCTACGGACCAGGGCGTTTACGATACGAGACACGAGATTGCGATCATGCTCGGCTGGGAGCAGGAGAGGATCGTGGTGGAAAACAAACTGGTCGGCGGCGGATTCGGCGGAAAGGAAGACGTGTCGGCACAGCATATTGCAGCGCTGGCAGCCTTAAAAGTCAAGCGTCCTGTGAAAGTGACATTTTCCAGGCAGGAATCGATCAATTTCCATCCAAAGCGCCATTACATGGAGGGCACTTTTACGCTTGGTTGTGATGAAAATGGTATTTTTACCGGTTTAGACTGTGAAATTTATTTTGATACCGGAGCGTATGCTTCCCTGTGCGGACCGGTTTTGGAAAGAGCCTGTACGCATTCGGTAGGACCGTATTGTTATCAGAATACGGATATCCGCGGATTCGGATATTACACAAACAATCCGCCGGCTGGGGCATTTCGCGGATTTGGTGTATGCCAAAGTGAATTTGCTTTGGAATCGAATATCAATCTTCTGGCAGAGAAGGTAGGAATTTCTCCGTGGGAGATTCGTTACCGTAATGCGATCGAACCGGGAAAAGTGCTTCCGAATGGTCAGATCGCGGACTGTTCTACTGCACTGAAAGAGACGCTTTTGGCCGTGAAAGATGCTTATGAAAGCAATCCCGGCAGAGCAGGTATCGCATGTGCGATGAAAAATGCAGGTGTCGGAGTCGGGCTTCCGGATAAAGGAAGAGCAAAAATTGTGATCGAAGATGGAAAAGTCAATTTATACAGCGCTGCTTCGGATATCGGACAGGGATGCGCTACTGTCTTTGTTCAGATGATTGCGGAAGCAACCGGAATTGGAAAAGAAATGATCATCAATCGCGGTTCAAATTCGGAACTGGCTCCGGATTCCGGTACGACTTCCGGATCCAGACAGACACTGATCACTGGCGAAGCAGTCCGGATGGCAGCCTCCGATCTGAATGAGGAACTGAAAAAAGCAGGCGGTGATCTGTCAAAGCTGGAAGGACGGGAGTTCTTTGCTGAATTCTTTGATCCGACAGATAAGCTTGGAGCAGATGTTCCATATCCAAAGAGCCATGTAGCGTATGGATTTGCAACACATGTAGTCATTCTTGATGACGACGGCCGCGTAAAAGAAGTATATGCGGCACATGATTCCGGCAAGGTTGTTAATCCGATTTCCATTCAGGGTCAGATTGAGGGAGGCGTTTTAATGGGGCTTGGCTATGCGCTTACAGAAGATTTTCCGTTGAAAGACGGGGTGCCTCAGGCAAAATACGGAACGCTCGGATTGATGCGCTCTACCCAGATTCCGGATATTCATGCGATTTACGTGGAAAAAGAGGAACTTCTGCCATTTGCATATGGTGCAAAAGGAATCGGCGAGATCGCCACAATTCCAACTGCTCCGGCGGCGCAAGGCGCTTATTATGCGATGGATCGACAGCTTCGAACAACATTGCCGATGAAAGATACATATTATTCAAAGAAACAGAAAGCAGTGAAATAAACATAGGATAAGTCCTGTGGACATTCAAAAATTCGCAAAATTTGAATTCCACAGGGCTTTTTATATATTTAGAAACATCTTAATCATACAAAGAACGTATGGATGGAGATAAAAGACAAGCATTAGACGCATATGAAAAAGTCTTTTATAATAGAATCAATATTAATTTTATTTTGGGAGGGAATCATAATGAATGAAATCCAAACAATGAAATATACAAAATTAGGAAAGTCTGATCTGAATGTTTCCCGTATTTGTATGGGTTGTATGGGATTTGGAGATGCAAATAACGGACAGCACAGCTGGACGCTCGATGAAGCACATTCCCGTGAAATTATAAAAAGAGGGCTGGAACTCGGCATTAATTTCTTTGATACTGCGATCGGATATCAAAGTGGAACGAGTGAACAATTTGTTGGACGGGCACTTCGGGATTTTGCAAATCGGGATGAAGTTGTGGTTGCGACAAAATTTTTACCGCGGACGCCGGAAGAAATCGAAGCGGGGATCAGCGGACAAAAACATATTGAACAAATGATCAATACAAGCCTGAAAAATCTTGGAATGGATTATGTCGATCTCTATATTTATCATATGTGGGATTATGAAACACCGCTTTATGATATCATGGATGGATTAAATCGGATCGTAAAAGAGGGAAAAGCAAGATATATCGGTATTTCTAACTGTTTTGCTTACCAGCTGGCAAAGGCAAATGCACTTGCAGAAAAAGAAGGCTTTGCAAAGTTTGTTTCGATTCAGGGTCATTATAACCTGATCTTCCGGGAAGAAGAACGGGAAATGGCGAAGTTGTGTGCAGAAGATCAGATTGCCATGACTCCATATAGTGCTCTGGCCGGTGGAAGATTGTCCAAACATCCGGGCGAGACATCCAAACGTTTGGAAGAGGACAGTTATGCCAGGTTAAAATATGACGCTGCAGCAAAACAGGACAGTGTGATTATTCAAAGAGTTGAGGAACTGGCAGAACAAAAAGGAGTTACGATGACGGAAGTATCACTTGCATGGCTGTTAACAAAAGTAACGGCACCTGTTGTCGGAGCAATAAAAATGCATCACGTAGAAGGTGCTGCAAAAGCGGTGAATCTTGAATTAACACCTCAGGAGATCCATTATCTGGAAGAAGCATATGTTCCGCATAAATTGGTTGGTGTTATGGCACAGAATACTTCAGCGACAGCGAAAGAATCCCACGTCTGGTCAACTGGAAATCAAAAAATTGAACAATAGATCAAAAGGAAACCCTCAGAAGGATCAGATACATGTTCATCTGAGGGGTTTTTTTGCGGAAGTTCCCATAGAAGAATCTTCCAGTTCAAAGAAGATCCGGTCTTCCGGAAGCTTTGGAATATCGATCTGACGGCCTTCTTTTCCGGTAAAGAGAGGACGGCACTGAACGAGATTTAATACAAAATCTCCATTTTCATCCAGATTAACGGTATATTCGATATCGACCGGATTTTGATAAGCCTTTTCCAAAGTTTTCAATATTTTTTGCATGAAGTCGGTAAAAGCTTTATTTTCCAGAAGTTTCTGGCAGGTTACAAACCAGACTTGTCGCCAGCGTCCCATCCGTTTTAGTGAATTTTCCGCTTCCATATCCCGTTCCATTACAGAGCGTTTAAACCAGAGCGGAAGCTGATCCAACAGGGAATCCACAGAAATGGTTGTCAGTTCGTTCTTTGTAATATCCAGAACATCCATATTTCTCTGGGAAAAGCGGTGTCGTTCGGCAACGTTGCGGTACATGGAAACGGCAGGACGATCCAGATTGACAAGCCGCGGATAATCATTTTCCGTCCGGTCGACAGCGCGGGTGCCGAGACCGGTTACGATTTAAAATATTCTTCATCTGTGCGCTGTGAAATCCGTGTTTCCCAGCAGTCATTTGATACGATATAGGTGTAAAAAACATCTGAACCGATGTAGAAAGAATCATGTGGTTCGTGATATTGTATATATTCCGGTATATTGGAATGGATGATCTTTCTGGCAAGAAGCATACCGCAGGCTTTTCCGCCGATCGCGCCGCTTCCGATCATCCGATCCCTCAGTTTAAAATAATCATTTGGTTTGAAATATTGTTTGACCATTTTCTGCAAATGCGGATCCTTTGTCATTGTGCTTTCCAAAATCTGCTGTTCTGTATCGCTGCTGAAAGTTCCATGCTGGTATTCCAGTTTTTCCAGTGTAAAAAAACGGTCATAGCTATCATAATTTTGATCCTGCGTTGTAGCCGATTCCTCTTCTAAAAGCTGATAATAACGGCTTAACTCGACGCCGCCCGTGACCGGATGAAAATCTCTTTCTTCTTTTGTGCAGGCATGAACCATGAACATTTTCGTGGAATAACGGTTCCAGACTTTTAAAGGATGCAGATAGATGTGGCTGTTGCTGTATACATCTAAAAATAGCTGCGTCGTATCCCGGATCTGTGCAATCGCATGAAAGGAATGGCGTCCACGGATGACCGGAAAATAGGCAGCGGTGTCCAGACGAAACAAATACGGGCAGGTAACGCGGAAGAAATTGCCCATCATCAGATCGGTATACCAAACGGACTGAAGAGAAGAAAGACTGTCAAATACATAAAAAGCATCTTTGCCTTCTGCTGTGATCCGGTTATAAATATCTACGGTAAATGCTTCAAATCCTTTATCAGGGTCAAACTCGTAGATTTTCAGACCTTCCCGCGGAGTCAGAATCGGTTCGTGGTTGGCAAACCGCATATAGATCAGATTTCGGCCGTCTTCGATCGCTTGTTCAACAAAAGGAAGGGCAAAAAAACGAAATTCATCCAGATTGGATACGCTCCATACGACATTATCCCCCATGCGGATGTGATCGAGAAGTTGATCTGCGCTTGGAATGCCGCTTTTTACTTTGTCAAATGCTGCCATCATACACCTCCTGATTAAATGTTTTCGTAATTCTATTTTATCATTTTTCAAAACAATATCCCAGGTTTAATTCCTTTGTCAGAAAAAAACGAATAAAATAAACTGAAAATTGCAAAAGTCAAAGCTGCACAAGAGCGAAAGGGAGAAGTGGCACAGCTATATGGTATTGAATAAACATTCGTTAACTTGGAAAATATTAATATGGAAAGGACTACGATTCTATGGGAAATCCAGCATTGACAAATCTTTATGACAGCAGAGGAGTAAGTTTGATATGAATATTTTTGAAATTCTCGGTCCGGTCATGGTCGGACCTTCCAGTTCCCATACAGCCGGGGCGGTCCGTATCGGGCTGATCACAAGAAAGCTTCTGGCAGAACGGCCGGTAAAAGCGGTGATCGGCATGTCCGGTTCATTTGCAGCAACTGGAAGAGGACACGGAACAGATAGGGCGCTGATCGCCGGCCTGCTAAGTATGCGTCCGGATGACATGAGGATACCGGACAGTTTTGCCTATGCGAAAGAAGAAGGATTTGAATTTTCATTTGAGCAGGTACAGCTTCGGGATGCGCATCCGAATTCCGCATTGATCCGTGTGATCGGAGAAAAAGGAAGGAAATTGACCGTGCAGGCATCTTTTCTTGGCGGCGGCCGGATCATGGTAAATCGCCTGGATGGCATTGACGTGAATTGTACGTGTGAAATGCCGACATTGATCGTCCACAACATGGATCAGCCGGGGCATGTGGCGGAGGTAACGTCAATGCTTTCTCACAAATCGGTCAATATTGCGAATATGTCACTTTATCGAAATAAACGAGGTGGCCGCGCTGTCATGGTCGTGGAGACTGATCAGCCGATACCAAAGGAATCAATCCAATGGCTGGAACATTTGGAGGGCGTGATCAAGGTGACATATATCAACGTAGGAGGAGAATTATAAGCATGGCATTTGAAAGTTTGATGATGATATTAGAAACATGCAGGGAAAAGGAAATTCCTTTTTGGGAAGCGATACTTTTGGATGATATGAATGAAAGAAATGCAGACCGGCAAGAGTCGATGGAACAGATGAGAACCCTGTGGCATGCAATGCAGGAAGCGGCAGATCGCTATGATGGAAATTTGCGTTCGAACAGTGGTTTTGTAGGAGGTGCCGGCCGGCAGATGGAAGAATATGTGAAAAAAGGGGATACTCTGTGCGGATCGTTTGTTGGAACCGTGATCGCCGGGGCTTTGCAGATGGGCGAATCCAATGCCTGCATGAAGAGAATCGTTGCAGCACCGACAGCAGGAGCATGCGGGGTACTGCCGGCTGTCCTCGTTCCATATTATAAGGAAAGAAAGGTTTCGGAGCAGAAGATTTTGGAGGCGTTATATACGGCGGCAGGAATCGGACAGGTCATTGCCCTGCGTGCGAGTATTGCGGGCGCATCCGGCGGCTGTCAGGCGGAAATCGGAACGGCGAGTGCTATGGCAGCAGGAGCCATGGTTCATTTGCAGGGTGGAAATGAGGAACAGATTGCCCATGGCGCCGCTATGGCGGTAAAGAATCTCCTTGGACTGGTCTGTGACCCGGTAGCGGGACTTGTGGAAGTTCCATGTGTAAAAAGAAATGTTGCAGGCGCAGTGATCGCACTTTCGTCAGCTGATATGGCGCTGGCCGGTATCAAAAGCCGAATTTCACCGGATCAGGTCATTGATGCAATGAAAGAAGTCGGCGATCTGATGGATGTCAGCCTAAAGGAAACCGGAAGAGGCGGTCTGGCTGGAACAAAAGAAGGTCAGGAAATGGCAGAAGCGCTGGAATGAAAATAGAAATTTTGATATAGATAGAATGTTATCAGGAAATTCAGAAGCTCATGCAGCTTATGGATTTCCTGATTTTTGTTTTATGAGAGAATGGTGAAAAATTCAAAAAATTTTAATGTAACTATTGACATTACATTAAAAGGGTGCTATATTAACCTTACAAGATGTAACTACGATAGTTACAATTGTAACAAATAAGAAACAATAAACAAAAAAAATATGAAACATGAATTTTAAGGTGTTCTTACAGACTATTTACAACTTTGCAGGAGCGGGAGAACAAGTGGCATTTGATATTTTCCGATTTAATGAAGAAGGGAAAATAGCAGAACATTGGGATAATCTGGCAGTGAAGGCGGAACCAAATCCATCCGGACATACGCAGACAGATGGTTATGAGGCAGTAGAAGATCTCGATAAAACAGAAGAAAATAGAGAACTTGTGAGAAACTTTCTCATCGATGTTATGCAGGGGAAACATCCGGAAAAAACACCGGAATATTTTAAAGGAGACATTTACATTCAGCATAATACAGGAATCGCAGATGGACTTTCCGGTCTGGGTGCTGCATTAGAAGCACTTGCAGGACAGGGCATTCAGATGATCTATGATACGACACACCAGATTTTGGCACAGGGCAATTTCGTACTCGCTGTATCCGAAGGAACTTTTGGAGGATCACCAACTTCTTACTATGACCTTTGGAGAGTAGAAAATGGAAAAATTACAGAACACTGGGATGTCATGGAAACCATTGCTGCAAAAGAAACATGGCAGAATGAGAATGGCAAATTCTAATGTAACCATTGACATTACATTTTTCATGCAGTAGAATGGTGGCAGGAGGTGGATATTATGCAGATTTCAAGTAGATTTACAATTGCCCTGCACATCTTCGCCTGCGTGGATACATTCAAAAATGATCGGAAAGTAACAAGTGATTTCCTTGCTGCAAGTATTAACACAAATCCGGTTATTATTCGGAGGATTCTGACACAGCTGAAGAAGGCAGGATTGATCATAGTAGCCAGGGGAACCGGCGGGATTGAGGTGACAAGGGAGCTTTCTGAGATTTCCTTTTATGATGTTTATCAGGCCATTGAACCGGTAGAAGACGGAAATCTGTTCCGTTTTCATGAAGGTCCAAATCCGCAATGCCCGGTTGGCAGACATATCCATGACTTGCTGGATGATAAGCTGAATGCCATTCAGACAGCAATGGAAAATGAAATGAAAAAATATACGCTGGAAGATTTGCAGACAGGAATGCAGGAATTTCTGGCAAAAGAGGCTTAATGTTCAGAGACTCCGGAATGATTGGTTTTCGGAGTCTCTTTTATGTAATAAGGAGAATGTAGATGGAAACAAAAGATTATTTGTCTTATATCGTGAATAAAATACATCGGACAATTGTTGCAACGGTAGATGATGAAGGACTTCCGGTGACGGCGGCAATTGATATGATGGATAACGATGATCAAAGTCTTTATTTTTTAACGGCAAAAGGAAAAAATTTTTATGATCGGCTGATAAAACGAGGCTTTCTTGCGCTGACTGCAATGAAAGGGGAAGAAGCATGAAAGATACATGGACACAGGAACAAAGATTAGATTATCTGGTGGAACAGTTTAAACAGGATTCTGTTCAATATAAAGATCTCGATGTGCCGAAAGAGCGGTCAGGCAGACAGCGTATTTTGCGTTCCTTAATGAATATCCGTATGCCAAAGCAGATGCCGGAAGAAGTTGTTCGAGTACAGGATGCTTATCTTCAGGAAAGAGCGGAAGAAAAAGGGATCGTAACGCTGCATAATATTCCGACCGTGAAAGAAAGCCTTGGAAGCAGCAATGCTTATGCCGATCAAATTTCGATTTGGCAGGGGGATATAACCCGGCTTTCGGTTGATGCTATTGTCAATGCGGCAAATTCACAGATGCTCGGATGTTTTGTACCAATGCATACGTGCATCGATAACTGTATCCATACATTTGCCGGGATCCAGCTTCGGGAAGAATGCAGCCGGAAAATGAATCAGCTTCGGATCCGGTACGGCAGAGATTATGAACAGCCAACGGCAGTGCCGATGCTGACGGATGCATATAATCTTCCGGCGAAAAAGGTCATTCATATCGTAGGGCCGATCGTAGAATTTGAACTTACTGCCGGTCTGGAACAGGACCTGGCGGATTGTTATCAAAATACACTGGATCTGTGCATGGAACAGGGATTAAAAAGTGTGGCTTTTTGCTGTATTTCGACCGGCGTATTTCGTTTTCCGAATAAACGTGCAGCTCAGATCGCGGTAAATACCGTTATAGCATGGCTGCAGGCGCACGAAGGGCAGATGGAAAGGGTGATTTTTAATGTTTTCAAAGAAGAGGATAAAACGTACTATGAAGAATTATTATCATGAAATGCCGGATGGATACCGGGAAACAATTGAAAAAGGAATGAATGCAGTAAGAAACTGGCGGATCCGCTTTTCGCATGGATCCGGTTCCGTAGACGATAATATCCAGCAGTTAAAAAAGGAGATCGAAACAGCAGATGCGATCGTGGTCGGTGCCGGAGCGGGTTTGTCCACTTCTGCAGGCCTTACGTACAGCGGAGAGCGTTTTCGGAAATATTTCTTTGATTTTGCGAAAACATATGGCATTCAGGATATGTATTCCGGCGGATTTTTTCCATTTCAGGATGATGAGACCAGATGGGCGTGGTGGGCAAGACATATTTATTATAATCGATATGTGGATGCACCGCGGCCGGTGTATGCGAAATTGTTTGACTTGATAAAGGATAAGGATTATTTTGTGATCACAACAAATGTTGATCATCAGTTCCAGAAAAATGGATTTGATAAAAAACGTCTTTTTTATACACAGGGGGATTATGGGCTGTTTCAGAGCATCCATCCATCAATGCAAAAGACGTATGACAACGAAGAATGGGTGATGAAAGCGATGGAAGCCCAGGGATTTGTAAGAGATGAAAATGGTGTATTTCAGGTACCGGAGGATTGGAAGATCACTATGCGTATCCCGACGGAATTGATTCCGAAATGTCCGGATGATGGCAGTGAAATGACAATGAATCTCCGTGCAGATGATACGTTTGTTGAGGATGAAGGATGGCGCGAAGCATCGGCCGCTTATGCAGACTTTCTGCGCAGACATGAAGGACTGCATGTGCTTTATCTGGAACTTGGGGTTGGCGCCAACACGCCGGTAATTGTAAAGTATCCTTTCTGGCAGATGACAATGGATCAGCCGAAGGCAGTTTATGCATGTTTGAACTATGGTGAGGCATTTTGTCCGGAGCAGATTGCAGAACGGTCGATCTGTATTGATGGGGATATTGGGGAGATACTAGAAAAATTAAAGTGAAAAGCAGCAGATTCATTGGCTATTCGTTACCGAGATACATTTTGTCCCGAATAATATATAATAAACGGGACAAAAAGGAGGTGATACGCATGGCATACGGTTATGCGAAAGAGATTCAAAACCGCATTGGTGCGGCTCCTGACGGTACGATTTTTATTGTTTCCGATTTTTCGGATGTAGCGGACAGCGAGACCATACGAAGAAACCTGAACCGGCTTGTGCAGGCTGGTACACTTCGGCGTATTTTGAAAGGCGTCTTTGAAAAGCCGAAATTCAGCAAGCTCCTTGGGGAATATGTGGCGGCGGACCCGGATGCGGTTGCCAAAGCATTGGCGAGATGCTATCATTGGACGATCGCTCCCTGTGGAGATACCGCATTAAATATGCTGGGGCTGTCTACTCAGGTAACGGCAGTATGGTCCTATATCAGTGACGGACCCTATAAAACCTATGAATGGGATAAGACAAAGATTGAATTTAAGCATCGGACCAATAAGGAGGTCACGGGCCTGTCGCCTATGACGATCCTGGTGATCCAGGCGTTAAAGACCCTGGGAAAAGAAAATGTAGACGAAAAAAACATACGAGTGCTTTCCCGCAGGCTGAATGAAGGTGAAAAGGCAGCACTTCTTGCAGAAGGGGCCGAAGCAACGGATTGGATTTACACTGTGATTAAAGAAATCTGCAAAGGAGAAAGAGAAAATGATTGAGATTGCCAGACTTCCGGCTGATGACCGGCGGGAGTTGTTTCATAACACTGCAGCAAAAACCGGCCTTCACGATGCCATTGTGGAAAAGGATTTTTGGGTATGCCTGACACTGGATTACCTGTTCCCCCGTTGCCCGTGGCAAAAGGCGGTCACATTTAAGGGCGGGACCAGCTTATCCAAAGGTTATCACCTTATCAGCCGATTTTCTGAGGATATTGATCTGATTTTGGATTGACGTGTCCTGGGGTATGGTGTCAATGAACCATGGGAAAAACGTTCGAACACCAAACAGGATGCCTTCAATAAAGAGGCGAACCGAAAGGCCGAGGTTTTCCTGGCAAAAAACTTCTGCCCACAGGTCCGGGAAGGGCTTTTTGGGAAAAGGCTACGATCCTTCATCATGAGGCCAACCGGCCTGAGCATCTTTCCATGCCCCAGAGGTATTCCCGCCATTATTATGACCTTTACTGTATGGCAAAGTCGCCTGTGAAGGAAAAAGCGTTTGAACGGATGGACCTGCTGCGGAA